>JBCDKH010000087.1 GCA_038746835.1 Planctomycetota bacterium
CCCTCGGCACCTCCCCCCTGGCCACTAATTTCCTTTGTGGCCACCACCACCCTGTGCTGGCCTCGCCGCCCGCTCAGCGGCGGGTGTACCACGCGGTTAGCAAAATCGCCATCGGCATGATGAGCCCCGCAGCAACGAAGACGAGCGGGACGATCGACGAGCCGCCGTAGCCACCGAGTACTTCACTCGCGGTCACCGTTGTGCCATCTGTGCGAATCGTCGTCGTTCGCCACATGTCGTCCATCATGCCCGAATACCTCATCGCCTCGCTGGCAGAATGGCAGATGACAGCGATGGGCTTGAGGATCGCCCAGCCGATGAGCAAACGGGTGCCAAGCACAAGCCTCCAGAGCGTCAGCGCACTTGCAACGGCGAGCGCATACGAAAGCACGTGGCTGGCGACAACGCCAACGGCGTTAAGACGGAAGCCGAGAAGCCGCGTGTCCGGCCGCGGCGGGATTCTTTGGCCGATCTTCTGCGTTCCATCGTCTGCGACTTCCGTAAGCATCATGAGCGTGCCACTGCTTACCCATTTCTGGCCCTCAATTGAGATTCCAACTCCGAGGGATCCTCGACCACTGAACCAGTGCGTCTCGTCGATTATGGTGTAAGTCCGGAAGTAGACAGCCGGAACCTGCATCGCTGCTGGAGGACCTTCCGGATCCAGTGGGAGCTCCAGCTTTGGTATCGCCCGAATCAATCGGTCACGCGACGCATCGTCAAGAGGTGCGATCTGTTCAAGTGCATCGACGAACGCAACAGACTCAGCCGGTGTCAGGTTCGCTCCAGAGTTCGTTGCTGGCGGATTGAACGACGACAGAGGGGAGGGCTGCCAGTCGACGCCCAGCATTGACCAGCCACTGCATAACCAGCTTAAGGCAGACACGAACAGTCCCACGATCGCAAGCAGCTGCATCGGGTGCATCGGCGGCTTCGGGGTGGTCCCGCTCGCGTAGTCGATCGGCAAAGTCATGTTGGCGAAGTTAACTGGACAAGACCCACGAACTGAAGTTCGTGCCACGGCTTCGTGTTCGGGTTGTTTGCAGTCGTGCCACGATCTTCAGATCGTGTCTGGTTCGGCGTCACGCCGGAGGCCGGATCGCCGGGCCGATGCTCGGCTCGCCTTCGTACCAGCAAGCGCTCGACCATTTCCACTCCGTCGGCAAGTCGCACAACTCGCGGCGGACCGGGTTTTCGTGGATGTAGCGGATGATCTCGTGCCGTGCCTTGTCGTTGCGGACGTTGTGGTCATGGCCGCCGCCGTGTTGCCAGAAGCGGAGGTTGCGCTTTGAGTCGGTGATGCGGTCGAGCACCTCGCGGCCAGGGACTCCGAGGTTTCTCCAGCGGGCGAGGGCGAGTCGGGAGAAGCTGCCGTTGAGGCGGCGAAGCGTTTCGGTCTGCGTCACGTCGTGCGGCGGCTGGAGCAGCAGGTGCACGTGGTTCGGCATCACGACCCACGCGACGCAGCGGATGTCGCGACTGTCGTCGTGCTCCAGGGTCGTCTTGAGGTGCTCGGCATAACCGTCGCGGGTGGCGGGCGACGCGAAAAGGTTCAGGTTGCGGTAGCAGGAGATCGTCAGGAAGCGGACGTGGCCCTCACCTTCCCGCCGCCGCATCAGCTTCCGCGGCGGTAACTGCGGCTCCTCCATGACAAACGATACGTGGCACGATCTTCAGATCGTGTCTGGTTTCGGGGCGTCCCAGAGCACGAACTGAAGTTCGTGGCACGGCACATTGGCTTTTCCAGTCGGCAGCTAGGCCTCCAGACCTTCCAAGCATGAAATGACCTGCGGCATCTGATCGAGCCATTGGCCGGTGTGGGGCGTGGACGCGATCTGTGGATCACGCTCGCCGCGCGTGAAGTTGGCGCGGGCCAGGTCCAGCGGCGTGTTGCCGTCGTCGTCGCGACAGGCGGGATCAGCGCCCTCCTTGAGCAGGTACTCGACCAGGGCCAGTTGTCCCCACGAGGCGGCCATGTGGAGGGGTGTCGTGCCGTACTCACAGCGTGCGTTGACGTCGGCACCGGCGGACAGCAACGCCTCTGCCACCGGGACGCCGCCGCGGGGTTCACCTTGTGCCGCAAACCAGAGCGGCGTGCAGCCCCCATCGCCATTCGCTTCCTTCCGGTTGAGGACATCCGGAGCGACCCCGGCAGACAGCAGCTCGCGAACGCGATCCGCGTCCCGGTGGCGGGCCGCGAGATGAATCTCGTCGAAGCCGCCATCCGGCTCACCTCTGGGCAATCGGGCTGCGTCGGTCGTAATGCTTGAGGCCTTGCGGGAAAGGTGAATCTGCCGGCGGCCCGCGAGATGAGCCTTGCCATCGACGGGCCAAGGTAAGGCGTGCGCGTCGTCGGTCAACGGCAGCGGTGAGGCATCTCCCGTTCTGGGTGACGAAGAACCGGAAACAGGTCGAGCCGATCAGGCATAGCGGCTACGTAACGCGGGTGCGTGAGGCGCGTGCAATCAGCGTCTTCGACCCGCGTTCGCGGAGCAAGCGGGTCAAGGCCCCCGGCACGACCCAGGCGTGGATGTACACCTTCGTCGGCGACGAGTACCCCTCGGACCCGGCGGCGTGGACGTTCCACGGGGCGACGACGCGGTACAAGCACGAGATCGCGTTGCCGACGTCGCTGCCCGGCGGCACGCAGGTGTGGGTCACGGCCTCATGGGTCAACCCCCGCGGCATGGCCGGCCCGCCCTCGATGCCGGTGAGTGCGTTCACCCAGTACACCGGAGCGAACACGGCGACCCAGTCGAGCGAAGACGAAGGAGGCATGAAGCTCGCGGCGTGAGGGGCGGAGTTGCTTGTTTCGTATTGCGTATTGCGTATTGCGTGTTCAGAGTCAGACTCCGGACAAGCAATACGCAACAAGCAATACGCAACTACTTCGTTCTCCTCACAATCGCCGTCAGCTGTCGGATCACGCTCGTCAGGAGCTCGATTCGATGGCTGACCACCGATTCGCCCAGCGCGTGGCGGCTCTTGAAGTACCAGTCCCGGGATTCGCGGGCGCTGCCGTTGGCGTATTCGTAGAAGCGACACTGGTCCTTCATGCTGCTGCGGCTGTGGCCCTCGGCGATGTTCGCGCTCACGCTGCCCGTCGCACGATGCAACTGGTCGGCAAGGCCGAACCGCTTTTGCTCCGCGAGCCGGGCCGAGTCGTGCCACGACAGATCGGCGACGAAGAGCGCCTGCCGATAGACCTCCATTCGCCAAAGCGCGTCCTCGCGAATGCCGGCGGGGACGGTGACTTGCCAGTCGTCGAACGTCACGGGGCGAGGGTAGGGGTTGCGTAACGCGTGTTGCGTGTCCGGAGTCTGCCTCTGAACAAGCAATACGCAACAAGAAACAAGCAACACAGACCCACCCCGCTACCCAAAACGACCCCAATCCACCCACACGATGAGCCTCCTAACAAACTCCGCAACCGAACCGACGTCAACCCTGCCGGTACCGTCGGCGGAGCGAGTTGGTGTTCACATCCGCCCTGGCACTCTGCGGGATGTGGACTTCATGGACCAGCTCGCGCGGCCGCAGACGAAGGCGGTGGGGTGGATGCCGACGAAGCAGTTCGAAGGCAAGGTCGCGGCGGGGCATGTGCTCATCGCCGAGGATCTGGCCGGGCAGCGGATCGGGTATCTGATCGCGACGGATCGGTATCTGAAGCGGGACGAGCTGGGCGTGGTGTTTCAGATGAACGTCGCGCCGGATCGACAGCGGGGGCTCGTGGCGGCGACGTTGCTCAAGGCGCAGTTCGAGCGGAGTGCGTACGGGTGTCGGCTGTACTGCTGTTGGTGTGCTCAAGACTTGCCGGCGAACCGGTTCTGGGAGGCGATGGGGTTCGTGCCATTGGCGTACCGGGTGGGGTCGATGACGAAAGGGAAGGGGCGAAGCGGGGGTGGGCCGCGGGTGCACATCTTCTGGCAGAAGCGGATCGTCGAAGGAGACAACTACACGCCGTGGTGGTTCCCGGCCAAGACGGAAGGGGGTGCGTTGCAGGCGGACCGGGTGGTGCTGCCGATTCCGCCGGGGAAGCACTGGAGCGAGCCGATGCCGCTGGTCCTGCCGGGCGGGGAGTCTCTGGAACCGAAGGCCTTGCCGGGACCGACGCGCACGAAGGCCGTTCGGAGGGAGAAAGTCGCCAAGACCGTTCCGATGGAACAGCCGGCGAACGGACTGCAGTTTGCGATTCCGAAGCCGCAAACTGCTGCGACACCGGCTGAAGACACTGGTCCTGCGGAGATCGAGGCGAAGCCGAAGCGGTCCAAGCCAAGGGCCGATCCGAAGCTCGTCGCCGCAGCGCGGGAGTTGCGCGACCGGTTTCTGGAAGAGGCCAATCTCCCCGAGCATGCTCATCTGCTGACCGGCTCACCGAAGTACCACGTCGGCCGGAGCCTTTGTTCGACGGTGCCGTCGCTGACGACGGAGGAGCCGAAGCGGCTGGCGGCGTGAGGCTGAGTAGTTGTTAGTTGCTAGAGCCTAGTTGTTAGGGACTAGTAGTTAGGGAATAGGGCGGAGGCCTTGGGTTGGACGGCACGGGTTGCATGCATGCGGTCCGTGTCGTTGTTTGTTTGGGAGGAGTGAGCCGCGACGCAGCGGGTGGGGATGGTGGGGGGGCTTGCGGTCGTGGGTGGTATCGATTAATTGTTCCGCCATGACCACGGCGACGACTCCGGACTTTGAGGCGATCAAGGCGAAACAGAATGCTGCTTGGGCGGATGGGGATTACGGCGTCATCGGACGCACGCTGCAGATTGTCGGGGAATCGCTCGCCGAGCGGATGAACCTGCACCCCGATGCCAGCGTGCTGGACATCGCGGCGGGCAATGGCAATGCGACGCTTGCCTTTGCGCGAAGGTGGCATCCCGTAACGTCGACGGACTACGTGCAGGGGCTGCTCGACGAATCGAAGAAGCGGGCCGAGGCTGAGGGGTACGACATCGACTACCGCGTCGCCGACGTGGAGGCACTGCCCTTTGACGACGGCAGCTACGACGCGGTCGTGTCGACGTTCGGCGTCATGTTCAGTCCAAACCAAGAGCAGGCGGCCAAGGAGATGCTGCGGGTCTGCAAGCCTGGCGGAACGATCGGCATGGCGAACTGGACGCCGACGAGCTTCATCGCCGGAATCTTCAAGGCGGTCGGCAAGCAGGTGCCCCCGCCGCCGGGCGTCAACCCGCCCTCGCGATGGGGCGAGGCGAACTGGCTCAACGAGGCCTTCGCCGATGCGCAGTCGGTCGAGGTGAAGCCGCTGGACTTCAACTTCCGCTACCGCAGCCCGGCCCACTTCATCGAAGTGTTCAAGACGTACTACGGCCCGACGAAGAAGCTGTCGGACGCCCTCGACGCCGAGTACTGGTCGGCCTTCGAGCAGGACCTGTTGGCGTTGATTAGCGAGCAGAACGCTGCAAGCGATGGATCGATGAACGTACCGGCGCAGTACCTCGAGGTCGTCATCACCCGCTGAATCGTCAGGGGACGAACTCGAGTTCGCGGTCGAGCAGCTCCTGGACGGCGGCGGGTGGGGCGAAGGCGTCGTCCGGGATTTGGACGTTCGACTCCATTGTGTCGAGGACGATGACGAGGTCGTTGGTGCCGAAGGTTTGCTCGGAGCGTTTGGGAGCGAGGAGGTCGCTGTCGCCGACGGGGGCGTAGTCGCTGTAGAGGATGGTCTGTTCCTCGGGGCCGAAGTCGGTCTGCCAGGTGGCCTGGCGTTGGAGGAGGCGGCCGGTGTCTTTGGCGTACCACTCGTCGATCTCGTGGCCGGCGTCGGCGAGGAACTTGATGCGTGTCGCCTTACGGCCGGCGACGGACTCGTCGCCGACGACGACCGCGGAGGCGAAGCCCTTGAGCGGGTCGGCGGCGTCGATGGACCGGGAGAGCAGCAGGCGTTCGGCCTCCGCCATGATGCGCGGGCCGCTGAAGGGGTCGTTGGCCCAGCCGACACCGGCCGCGGCTCCTTGCTCGACCTTGCCGAGGCCCTCGAACTCGACGGTCACGCGGATGCGGTCCGGCTGGGCGACGAGGATCGTCAGCTCGCCGGTGATGTCGAGTGACGGCAGCTCGATCGTGCCGGTCATGCGCTGGGTCGTGACGGCATCGCGTGCGGCCGCACCGCCGATGGCTTCGACGTGCCGGGCGAGGATGGACTCGACGGACGGCTGCGTCGTCGGCGCGACGATCGCCTGCCCGGCGGCGGAGGAGCCGATCAGGAGCAAGGCCACAGATGCGAGTCGGTGGAGCATGGGCGCAGCGTATTCACTCCGCAATCGAGGCTGTATTTCCGTCATCTTGAGCGAGCGCAGCGAGTCGAAGGACCTCGGTTGAACGCGCGCAAAGCAGGGCGAGGTCCCTCGGCTGCGCTCGGGATGACGGAGGGCGGCGGTTACGGCCACGCGGGCAGAGATCGCAGGCCGGCGTCTGGGGCGAGGCCGAGCATGAGGTTGGCGTTCTGCATGGCTTGGCCGGCGGCGCCTTTGCCGAGGTTGTCGATGGCGCACGTCGCGACGACGAGCTGCCGATCGACGTCGGCGGCGTAGTGGACGAAGGCCATGTTGCTGCCGCTGGCCCACTTGGTTTTGGGCGGCTGGTCGGTCACGCGGACGAAGGGCGACGTCTCGTACAGGGCCCGGGCGGCCATCACGCACTCGTTGGCGTTGGCGGTCGACGGCACGTAGCACGTCGCGAGGAGGCCGCGCGTCGTCGGGACGAGGTGCGGGACGAAGGCGACGTCGCGGCCGAGGCCTTGGGCGATCTCCGGCTCGTGGCCGTGGACGAGCGGCTTGTAGGCGTGGAGCGACTCGTTGGTGTCGGCGTAGCCGAGCTGCTCGCCGCCGCCTCGGCCGGCACCGCTGACGCCGCTCTTGGCGTCGACGATGATCTGGCCGTTGTTGATGAGGCCGGCTTTTTGCAGCGGCATGAGCGCGAGCAGGGCGGCCGTCGGGTAGCAGCCGGGGTTGGCGATGCGGGTGGAGTTTCGGACGTCGTCTGGTGAGACGTCGGCGAGGCCGTAGGTCCAGCCGTCGACGAACCGGTGGTCGCCGCCGATGTCGACGATCTTGACGCTCTCCGGCACCGCGGCCAGGGCGTCGCGGCTGGAACCGGTCGGCATGCTGGCGAGCAGCAGGTCGACGTCGCAGCTGGGCGGGTCGAACGGTTCGATTTTCAAACCGGCGACGTCGGGCGACAGGGTGGCGAGGGCGGGGTGCATTTCGCCGAGGCGTTTGCCTGTCGAGCCGTGGCCGTAGACGGCGGCGAGATCGAGGTCGGGGTGTTGTGCGACGAGGCGCAGGGCTTCGCCGCCGCCGTAGCCGCTGACGCCGATGATGCCGATGCGGAATCGCTCGCTCATGGTCGGACGCTACGTTGCGTGTATGAAGGTCCTCACGCACACCGGTGGGCTCGCGTCGACGAACTGCTTCCTCGTCGCGGACGAGGAGGCTGGGCGGTGTGTGCTGTTCGATGCTCCGGATCACACGGCGGGCGAGTTGATTCGCGAGGCCGGTCGGCTCAGGTGGACGATCGATGGGCTTTGGCTCACGCACGGACACTTCGATCACATTGCGGATCATCATTTACTGCCGGACGTGCCGGTGTTGCTGCACAAGGCCGATGCGGACAAGCTGCGGCATCCGGACAAGCAGCTGGAGGCGTTCGCGGCCCGTAGTGGGTTTCGCGTGCCGCTGGAGATTCCGCCGCGAGAGCCGGACGGCGGGCTGGTCGAGGGGCAGGTGTTGATGATCGGTTCGCTCTCGTGTCGGGTGATCGAGACGCCGGGGCACTGCGCGGGACACGTGTCGTTCTACTTCGAAAACGACGGCGTGCTCGTCGGTGGCGATTTGATCATCGGCGGCAGCGTCGGGCGCACCGATTTGCCCGACAGCGACCACGCGACGTTGGAAGCGAGCGTGCGACGGATCATGCAACTGCCCGGCGAGACGCGACTGCTGCCCGGACACGGCTCGCCCTCGACGCTCGATGACGAGCGGACCGGCAATGCGATGGTCGCGAGCATCATTGCGTCGACCTGACTAACGACGGCGCTGGTGAGTTACTGCTTGATCTTGTCGAAGAGCGCCTCTTCGGCGAGGCGGAACTCGTCGAACCGAACCTGCACCGCGTTGAGTAGTGCTTCGACTTCGGTCGGGTCCGACGTCGGATCGCTCGCGAGGCCTTCGAGCGCGACGGCTGCATCCTGCAGGGCGTTGGCGCCCTCGGCGAATCGGCGGGCGGCGTCGTAGAGGTCCATGCTCTCCCGCTGACGACCGTCGGGCTGGTAGAGCAGACGCCACGGACTCCGGCGAATCTCCGAGCCGGCCAGCTCCAGCGTGCGGGCGGTGCCTGCCAGGCGATCGACGATCTGCGTGACTTGGCCGCGGTTGCGCGTGATGAGGCCGCGGACGTTCTGGACGGCGACTTCGGCCTCGCCGACGGCACTTCGCGCACCACGCGCCGCCGCGGCCACGTCGTCGACGGCAGTTTCGGATCGCGAGAGGACTCGCTCCAGCGACGAGCCGGTCTCGGTCACCGTCCGCCGGACGTCAGCGACGCCGTCCGACAGCTGTTGGACGAGCGACTCGACTTCTTGTGCGAGGCCCGGCACGCGATCGCTGGTTTCGCGCAGGTTCGAGACCAGCTGGCGCAGGTCGTCCTGCGTCGCGTCGTCGCCGATGAGCTCTTCCAACGACGCGGCGGCTGCGGCGAACTCGGTCAACGCGGTGTTGGCCGACGGGAGGGTCGAGTCGCGTGTGCTTTCGATGATGTCGACGATGGTCGGCGACACGTCGGCGATCGTCTGGACGACCTCGGTCAGCGAGCCCGACCCGCCTCGGATCACCGCGTCGTCCGACAGCATCGGCCCGTCGCCGAGGTCGGTCACATTGAGCCAGACCACGCCCGTCACGCTCGTCTGCACGCGGGCGACGGTGCCCTCTCGCAGCGGCAGATCGTCGGGCAGATCGATGAGGACTTCGATGCGGTCGTAGTCGTCGACGAACTCCACGTTGATGACGCTGCCGACGGTCTTTCCGCCGACGCGGACCTCGCTGCCATCGGAAAGGCCGGCAATATCATCGGCGAGATCGAAGGTGATGACTCGCTCCTGTCCGCCGCCCACGCCACGTCCGGCGATGAGGTAGATGACAAAGACCGCCGTCACGGCCGCTGCCAGGATGAACACGCCAGCTTGAAACGCATTCTTGTCGGAGACACCGGCCACGGCGGGAGTCTACACGGTGCATGGCGATCGCCTACCGCTTCACGGCCACATCCGTCATCCTGAGTGAGCGCAGCGAGTCGAAGGACCTTGTTTGTCAGTCGGAAGCGGAACCGGGCGAGGTCTCTCGGCTGCGCTCGGGATGACGGGCGGTGTTGACTGCGGGGCCATCACTTCTTGCCCAGCAGCGCGGTCTCGTAGCCGTCTGCCTTTTCGGTGCCGGAGGTCCACGGTCCGTCGGCGTTGCCGTCGACGAATTGGCGGATCCGTTCGTCGTCGGTTTCGCGGAACCAGTCGCGCGTGCCGTCCGCGACGAACTTGCCTTTGTTTAAAAGCACCATCCGGTCGGCGATGCGGAAGGCCGAGTCCATCTCGTGCGTCACGACGATGCTCGTGACGCCCAGCAGCTTGTTGAGGTCGCAGATGAGCTGGTCGACCTCGGCGCTCGTGATCGGGTCGAGGCCGGCCGACGGCTCGTCGTAGAAGAGTATCTGCGGGTCCAGCGCGAGCGCCCTCGCAAGGCCGGCACGCTTTTTCATGCCGCCCGACAGCTCGGACGGCAGCCGGTCGGCGGCGTGGCGAATGTTCACCTGCTCCAGCTTCATCGTCACGCTGATGTCGATGATGTCCTGCGCAAGATCCGCGTGTAGCTGCATCGGCAGGGCGACGTTCTCGGCCACCGTCATCGAGTTGAAGAGCGCCCCGCTCTGAAACAGCACGCCGATCGCCCGCCGGTACGTGTCGAGCTGGTCGTCGTTCATGCCGCAGACGTTCTGCGGCTGCTCGATGCGACCCGGCAGGTTGACCAAGACCCGTCCCTCGTCCGCCTGGACGGCCCCGGTCATGGTGCGGAGCAGCGTGCTCTTGCCACTGCCCGATCCGCCGAGGATGACCAGCACCTCGCCACGTTTGATCGCGAGGTTCATGCCGTCCAGGACGGTGGTCTGGCCAAACCGCTTGGTGACGTTTTCGACGCGGATGACGATGTCGTCGTCGACGTGGTCGTCCACGATGCCGCAGCGGTCGTCGCCGAAAATGTTGGTCAGCATGGTCAGACTCCGACGGCGAAAAAGACCCACGTGAACGCCAGGTCCACGACGGCCAGGGCAACGATGGTGAGCACGACGGTTTGGGTCGTCGCGTCGCCGACGCCCTGGGCACCGCCGCGGACGCTCAGGCCGAGCCAGCACGCCAAACCGGCGATGATCGTGCCGAAAACGAACGCCTTGATGAGCCCGGTGAGGAAGTCGCGCATCACGATCGCGTCGATCGTCCGTCGGATGTACTGCTCGGGCGGCATGCCCTGGATCAGCCAGCCGACGACCAGCCCGCCACCGACGCCGACCAGAATCGCAACGACCGCCAGGCACGTCGTCATGATCGCGGTGGCGACGAGTCGCGGGACGACGAGGAAGCTGATCGGATCGATCGCGTGGGTTTCCATCGCCTCGATCTCCTCGCCGACCTTCATGGTGCCGAGCTCGGCCGCGATGCTCGCGCCGGCAAAGCCCGTCAGCACGATCGCCCCGACCAGCGGCCCGAGCTCACGGAACATGGCGATGGCGATGATGCTCGCGACCTCGTCCTGTGCGCCGTAAGCCCGCAAGATCGGCACGATCTGCAGAGACAAAATCGCCCCGATGGCAAAGACGACCAGCGACACGACGGGAATCGCCCGGACGCCGACGCGGACCATCTGGTACGTCAGGTTCTGCCACGCCAGCGTCTTGCCACGCTTGGCGAAGTAGGTGGTCGGCAGCTTTCGGACGGCCTGTGCGACGATCGTGCTGGTACCGCCGGTGGCCCAGGCGGTCCGCATGCCGACGCCGCCGAGGGATTCGACGGGTCCGGCGACGATGCCAGGCACCTTGTCCAGCTTGGAGGCTTGCGGCTGCTCGTCGGGCGAATCGGGCACCGGTAAACGATAGAGCCGAGCCGGCCGGAGGTGGGCTGTGTCCCGCATCAAGCTGCACCTTGTGGAAATGCGCGGGTGCGGGTAGAACCTTCGATCCCCCTTTCCGGCGGCAGCGTTTGTCGCCCACCGACGCGTCCGTGGAGGATTCACGCATGACCTGGTTGCTGTATCTCGTCCCGTTGGCTGGTATTGCGGCCTTGGTGTTCGCCCACTTCAAGGCCATGTGGGTCGAAAAGCAGGACGAGGGCGACGACACCATGAAGGAAATCGCCGGCAACATCGCCGACGGTGCGCGTGCCTTCCTGAAAGCTGAGTACACGCGACTGGCCGTTTTCGTCGGCATCGTCGCTGTCGCGCTGACGGTCGCCTACATCCCGGTCGAGGGAACGAGCTTCCTCATCGGCGTCAGCTTCCTGGTCGGGGCGGCCTTCAGCGGACTGGCCGGGTTTTACGGCATGAAGGTCGCGACACTGGCCAACGTCCGCACTGCCCACGCAGCACGAACGGGCTTGGCGGGTGCACTGCAGGTCGCCTTCAGCGGCGGGCTCGTGATGGGTCTGACTGTCGTCGGCCTCGGCCTGGTCGGGCTCAGCGGGCTCTTCATCGTCTACGACTTGATGTTTGTCAGCTCGCTTCCCGAGACGATCGGCGTGGACGCGATAAAGGACTTCCGGCTCGACACCAAGAAGGCCATCGCCACGCTCAGCGGCTTCAGCCTCGGTGCCTCGTCGATCGCGCTCTTTGCCCGTGTCGGCGGCGGCATCTACACCAAGGCGGCCGACGTCGGGGCGGACCTGGCCGGCAAGGTTTACGCCGGCATTCCCGAAGACGATCCGCGCAACCCGGCCACGATCGCGGACAACGTCGGTGACAACGTCGGCGACGTCGCGGGCATGGGGGCAGACCTCTTCGAGAGCTACGTCGGCTCGATTCTGGGCACGATGCTGCTGGGTGCGGCCTTCATTCCGGCGATGATCGCGGCCGACGCGGCTCCGCTGAGCGCGGTCATCCTGCCGCTGGTCCTCGCAGCCGTCGGCGCGCTGGTCGCCATCGGCGGCAGCTTCCTGGTCAAGACCAAGGACGGCGGCAATCCGCAGCACGCCCTGAATCTGGGCGAGTTCGCCTCGGCTGGCGTCATGCTGGCGTTCTCGGCCGTCATCATCCTCGTCATGCTTCCCGGCTCGTGGACAGACGTGAACGTTCTGACGGGTAAGGAAGTGACGTACACGTGGTGGGGCGTCCTGCTCGCCGTCGCGATCGGCCTGATCTCGGGCCTGCTGATCGGCCTCATCACCGAGTACTACTGCTCGACCACCAAAAACCCGACGTTCGAGATCGCCAAGCAGTCGACCACCGGCTCGGCGACCAACATCATCAGCGGCCTGGCCGTCGGCATGATGAGCACCGGCGGGCCGATCATCGTGCTGGCCCTGGGCATCGTCGGCGCGGCCTACTTCGCCGGGCTCTATGGCATCGCCATCGCCGCCGTCGGCCTGCTGAGCGTGCTGGGCATCCAGCTTGCCGTCGACGCGTATGGCCCGATCTCCGACAACGCCGGCGGCATCGCCGAGATGGCGCACCTGCCGCCGGAAGTTCGCGAACGAACCGACCTCCTCGACGCGGTCGGCAACACGACGGCCGCCATCGGCAAGGGCTTTGCCATCGGCTCGGCGGCACTCACAGCACTGGCGTTGTTCGCGGCGTACCTCGGCGTCATCAACCTCGGGCAGACGCCCGGCAGTGAGACGTTCGTCACGCTCGACATCTCCAACCCGACCGTCATGGCGGGTCTGTTCATCGGGGCCATGTTGCCATATGTCTTCAGTGCGCTCGCCATGAACGCCGTCGGCCGGGCGGCTCGCGACATGATCGACGAGGTCGGCCGGCAGTTCAACGAGATCGACGGCCTGCGAGAGGGTCGCGAGGGCGTCAAGGCCGAGTACGCCAAGTGCGTCGAAATCAGCACCAAGGCCAGTCTTCGCGAGATGATCGTCCCGGGCGTGCTGGCGGTGCTGGCACCGGTGGTCGTCGGCCTCATCAGCCCGACCATGCTCGGCGGCCTGCTCGCGGGCGTGACCGTCAGCGGCGTGCTCATGGCCCTCTTCCAGGCCAACGCCGGCGGTGCGTGGGACAACGCCAAGAAGCGCATCGAAGGCGGCGTCACGTTGTCGGACGGCACCGAGCTGAAGAAGGGCGACGACGCCCACAAGGCCGCCGTTGTCGGCGACACCGTTGGCGACCCGCTCAAGGACACGTCCGGCCCGAGCATCAACATCCTGATGAAGCTCATCGCCGTCGTCGCCCTGGTCATCGCCCCGTTGATCGCTCCCGCAGCACCCGAGGCCGACGACCTGCCGGAACTCGACGTGAACCCCGACGTCGTGGCAGTCGAGTGACCTCGTAGGGTGGGCCCAGGCCCACCCCTTTAGCAGCCTATTTCCGCACTCGATGGTGGGCCGGGGCCCACCCAACGGGGTAGCGCAAGGTTTCAGAGAAGCGGAGCCAGGAAAAGCACCAAATAGCC
>JBCDKH010000088.1 GCA_038746835.1 Planctomycetota bacterium
CACCTCGACGTCCGCAACCAACACGACAAGACGGTCCTCGTCTGCGACCACCTGCTCCTCGTCCGAAAACGCGGACAAGCAGCCACGTGATGACGGCGTAACGAAAAACCGCAGCAGTGACACTGCTGCGGCTCATCGACGGACGTCCCAAATGGAGGCGGGGAGAATCGAACTCCCGTGCAATCGGCCCTGACGGTGCTGCAAACCTGTTTTCCACACCGACCCGAAGCAGAATCCGAAGCACGCGATGCACCGACGGCCGAGCGCGACCAGGACCTGGCGGAACTGCTCACGGCGTGGCCGATGCTGCCGAAAGCGGCGCGGCTCGACGTGCTGGGAATAGTCCGTGAGGCCGTTCAAATCTTCAGCGACAGCGACGAGCCTCATGGCGGACGGCTGGCGGCACTGTCGCCGGAGCCCTCGACGTCCGATCGGCCCTGACGCGTCGTGAGGCTGGAAACCGCGCCGCGAAAAAGCGCCAATCCGGGCTCGGGAATGTGAGACAGGGTGGTTCGGTGTTCAGCCTTGAGGCCGAAAAGTTGCCGAGGGGTATCCCCTCCTGGTGTGGTGCCGACTGCCGCGCCGTTACCTAAAGGCGTTGGACGCGGAGGTGAAGAACCTCACGAGCTGATCAACCTGAGCTGCGAGACCAGCGCGAGCACGCTCGACACAATCGACCCCTGAACGAACTCACCCATGGCCCTCACCGTTGCCGACCAACCACTCACCGACGAAGTCACCCGGGCCCGGACGGGGCTAACCGCTCGCCGGGTGCTCGTCGTCAAGAGCGACGACGGGTCCGAGGTCACTTCCGCCGCCGCTATCGGTGCCACGGGCATCCCCAGCATCGGAGCTGCTCACCCCGACCTGCCCCAGCTGAGCGTCGACAGCATCACCGCCAATCGAGCCGACGGCCCGACGCTTCGCCTCGTCGACATCGCGTACACGACGCTCGACTACGCCACGCCCGACAATCCGCTCGAGTGGGACGACGTCATCACGTGGAGCTTTCAGGAGACGACCGAGAGCTACTTCCTGGACAAGAGCGACCCGCCGAAGCCAGCTGTGAACTCAGCCGGTCAGCGATTCGCCGAGCTGCCGATCCGCGAGGCGACCAACATCATCGCCACCATCCGCCGCAACGTCGCCAGCTTCGATTTCGACCAAGCCCTGCAGTATCGAGATGCCATCAATAGCGACACGTTCACGGTCGACGGTGTGTTGATCACCGAGCGTCAGGCCAAGCTGCAGATCACGGGCGTGAGCGAGGTGAAGAACCTGAACGGCACCAGCTATCGCGAAATCACCATCCAGCTGAAGTTCCGCGACGACTGGAGAGACAACATCGCCGACCGCGGGACGGAGCAACTCAACGACAGCACACGCATCCCAATCTTCGCCGGCGACGCGGCAGTGCCTGTCGTGGACGACTGGCCCCTCGACGGTAGCGGAGTCGCCAAGCCGAACAGCACCGATGTTCCCGCGACGCTGGAGTTCAAGGCATACCCCGAGCTGGCATTCGCGCCCTTGAACTTCACGTGATGCCCGGCACGTTCTACGAGCAGTCGGCCAGACACATCAGCAGCGTCTTGCGTCGCTTCGGGCGTCCGCTCAAGAACCGGTTTCGCGTCGCCCCTCCCGGACGAAGATCTCGAGAACGCGAACTCGCTCCACGTGCTCGCGAGGCACGTCGCCCAGCCACCGTCTTCACGATCCCCGTCTGACGACGGCAGCGCTTTACCCTTGGCCGTGTCGGGACTCGCTCACTACTTCGATCGGCAACACTTCGACGCGTTG
The DNA here is from genome assembly GCA_038746835.1 of Planctomycetota bacterium. NCBI lineage: Bacteria > Pseudomonadati > Planctomycetota > Planctomycetota bacterium. Next base: position 1,798 of record JBCDKH010000088.1, read on the forward strand.
CTGGGCGACCTGGACGCCAACCGCGACGAGGTCGGGCGGATGATTCAACGGCTCTGTGAGGGCGTCGCCAAGCGCTACTGGATCGGCCGCAACCCGGACGACGAGGACGAGGCCGTTCAGTCCGCCGCGCTTCGATGCTGGCACGCGGTGCAACGCGGGAAGATCATCGAGGGCCGAAACAGCTTCGCCTACCTGACGACGGTCGCCGTCAACGCGATGAAGCGGTTCGGCGGCAACCTCTCGCGCGAGCGGCCGCCAATGCTGGCAACGCTGAGCCGGCTACACGACGAAGTCGCCGCCGTCCGGCCGGGGACGTTCCGGCGCGACCAGTCGCCAGCGGCGGGCAAGCTGCAGCGTGCGGCGTGACGCGCGGCCGCGGGTCCCTTTGACGGCTGCGTGATGTGCGGGTGGGCAGCGGGGCAGAAGTTTCACGGAAGCGACGGGCGGGATGAACTTCCACCGCCAGGCGCTGAATGTCCCGCAGATCGGGCTCGCCGGTCGGAGCTGGATCACCTTCACGAATCGTCGTCATCCTCGAAGTCGTCGAGTTCGATGTGCCCCATCTTGGACGACATGTCGTCGGCCCACTGCTGGATCGCGCCAAAGCCGAAGAGCAGGCGGCGGCCGACGTAGAAGTGCGGGATTTTCCTCAGCTTCACGAGCTTTCGCAGCGTCGACGGCTTGATGCCGGTGAACGCGACCATGCTGCGGGTGTCGAGGATGAGCGGGCGGCTGGCGGGCGTGTCTTGCGGCGTAGGCGGCTCGTCGTCTGACGGCTTACGTGGCGGCGGCGAATTGCCGGGCTGGTTGAGCCACTCGCGGAGCGCGTCGACCGGGATGATGTAGAGACGGCCGCGGCGGCGATGCCGGAGCGTTCCGTCCTGAAGTGCGGCCTGGATGACATCGCGGCCGACCCCGCACATCCCAGCGGCCTCCTCGACGTTGACGGCGAGCCGCGGCAGCGGCGCGATCGGCGAGCCGACTTTGCCGAGCCACTCAGGCTTGCGGGTCGTGGTCATCGCTTCAAGCGGTCTCGGTTGGCTGGTCGTCGTCGTCGGCTGCCGCCAAGTGCTCCAGCGCGGCCTCGACGTGCCATTGAGGTCCGCACTCGACGGCTGAATCTTGGCGAATGCGGAAGATCCACGCGTCAACCTCGACCCGACTCCACAGCGACCGCCTATGCCGCCGCCGGTCGCTTTCGTCCCCGGGACCCCTCGGGGATGGCACGTTGAGCGGACGCGGGAACGGTGGGTTCAGATCGGGGAGACTCAGGTACCGGTAGATCGTCGACCTGCTGACGTTGCCCAGCTTCTCACGCAGCTGCTTGATTGTGAGCAGCTGGTCATTCGGCGGCTGGGCCGGCACGGAGGATCGTTTTCGCCTAGCGGGCATTGGACTTCTCTTGACTGGCCTCGTCGTCGATGAGCAGCTCGCGGGCGGTCGTTCCGAGGGCCGCGGCGATGCGTTCGAGCGTCGAGACACGAACGTCGGCGTTGCGGCCCGACTCGATCGCGTACCACGCCTGTCGTCCGCTGAGACGAGCACGTTCGGCGGCTTCCGCCATCGTAAGACCGGCATCCGCCCGCAGCTGTTTCAGCTTGTCCAAGTCGAGGGGCACGCTGGTAGTCATCGGCTCATCCATCACCGGCACTGTAGCAAACGACATTGACGAGTAATGAAGTTTCGCTACGGTCGTGCCATTGTCCCCGGCATCGTGTCGGGGCAGAAACAGAACCGGGCCGCCCGACGCATCGCCGTGAGAAGCAACGCCGGGCGACCCAGAACGCACGAACATCATGCACTACGACCCCATCGCTGGCAACGTCCCGGCATCGTCCACGCCCGCCGCCAAGAAGATCGACCCGCGCCTGCCGCGACGCGGCGACTTCATCCTGGACCCGGATCATTCCGGCGAAGCCGGCATCGTCTGCCACGTCGAGGGCCGCACGATCCTCTACGACGACAAACGCGAAGACGTCGCGGGAGACTTGTGCCACACGGCCGTCGTGGGCGAGGCCCAGGTGCTGGCGCGCCCGCCGGCCTGCCTGGACCTGCTGGATTCGCGGGACATGAGCGACGCGGCCATGCGGGCCGAGGTGCTCGTCGGTGCGGCCTCGACGACGCTGCGGGCGATGATGGACTGCGAGAGCGCGATCAAGGCGACGGGCAAGTTCGGCCCGATCCCGGCGGGCTCGAGACTGATCCTCGACGAGGTGACGGCGACGCTTCGGATGCAGGCCCTGCGGATGCTGGCGGCTGCGGGATACGAGCTGTTCGACGCCGAGCCGGCGGCGTGAGGTTGTCGCGGGCGGCGCGGGCCGCGCTGCGGACGGCTGGTGGTGGCGGTAAGCTAGTACTGGGCAGGCGGGTCGCTCCCGTCGCACGTCTCGTCTCGGCCGGTCGGTTCATCCTCCCGATCCGGTCGAGGCGGACGGCCCGGCTTTCGAGGATGATCGATGAGTGATGAACGAAGTGCAGCAGGGTCCGAATTCGCGAGGGTTCTTCACGACTGCGACCTGCTCGCGAGAGCGCTCGACGGCTGGGACATGGCGGATCATCCGCGCCCACCGCTGAGCGATTGGTTCGGCGCGAACATGCCAAATGCTGAGGCCGGTGTAGCCGCGCGATTCCTGACGGCTTGGGCGGGGGTCGAGCGACCGCTGCCGAACATCAATGATGAACGGCGACGAGAGATTCGTGATGCGATCGGGCTCATCGCCGACGCCGCGGAAACCGAAGTGTTGTCGGGCGTTCCAGATTCTGTTGAGCACGCGATGATGACGGGCCGATACCCGCGTCACGGGCATGTGCAGAAAGCACTTGCTGCGATTGCTGAATTGCGGCGTGCATCAATTGAGCTGCAAGCGTCTGGCGACGTCGAATTTCGGCACATGTCTCACGATTCGATTGCCCTGCTGGCACGCGATGCCGCGCGTGGATACCCGGGATTGGAGCATGACGGCGGACGTGATCTTCGAGCACTTCACACGCTCGAAGAGACAGCCGAGGGTCGCCAGCCGGGCGTGAAGTTGCGGGCGGTCTACAGATCGCTCCGGCGTCGGGCGCTTGCGTTCAACGACGTGTTCCCGGAGGTGACTCAGGACTTGCCGCTTCGGGAAGACACACAGTCGGGCATTGATGAGATCGCGGCGTGGGCAGCGGCGGCGGCGGAAACCGTTCGGAAGTCTCGACCTGACTCGTCCCGCATGTCGCCGGACGTTACGAGTGAAGAGACTCACGGCAGCACCAGCGATGCCGACTACTCGACAAGCGGTGCATTCACAACTCCGGCCGACACTCTTCTCAAAGCCGCACGCGCTCAGCACATTCGACACCGTCAGCCTGGGGGCCGTGGGACGCGTCTGGAGTACCACCGTGATGACGTTGTGGAGCGATGGGGTGCAAAAGCCCTCCGATCAGAGACCGTGGGAACGCGGAAAAGGCGGAACGACGATGTTGCCGATCGGGCGGAAAAGGCGGAATCATCGGGGAAAAGGCGGAACGTTTCGTAAGGCGGGGTGGCGAGCGTTGACGGCCCGGGCACTGATTGATGCGTGCCCAGCAAAGCCGCTTCGCCCAACCGATGTTCGACGTCGCCGCCGGTCGAACTGCTGACGCCGTCCGAGACTGATCTGCTGCTTCGCTTGCCGCGCGGCCGCAGCGTCAAGCTCGCCCGCCAGGGACAGCTCCCGCACTACAGGCTGCCGGATGACGAGTACCGGTTCCCCGCCGACCTGCTCGACAGACTCAACGACAACGCCCCTTCACCTGGTGCGAGCAAAGCGCGTGACGGCGTGCTCATGCGGATCGTGCCCGCAGACGACGGCTCGTCGCAGGGACGGCACGATGCCGCGTAACCCGTACGCGAGCAATTCTTCGCCGCTGCGGGCCGCGCCTGCCGCAGCAGTCTCGAGGCCGTCGGTCGACACCGACGAGTCGAGACGCGTCCCGCCGATCGCGCTCGATCAGCGCGAGGCCTGCCGGGCGATCGGTGTCAGCGACGCGACGCTCCGCGACATGATCCGACGCGGCGTCGTGCCGGCCGTGCAGGTCGGCCGTCGGTGGCTCATCCCGATCGCCGCCCTCACACGACGGCTCGGCGAGCTGGCGGAGGCCGAGGCGGATGCGCGACGCCGGCAGGCGACGGACGACAACCCGGCCGCACCGCGCGGCTCGATCTGCCTGGACGACCCCGACCACGACGACACCGAATCCCGACCGCCGGCACGACTCGTCGGATGAAAGAAGCCCGGCCGCCTGAGGCGGCGGCCGGACCCCGAATCTTCACTGCCCCGGCGTCCTGACGCGAATTCGGCAACCGGGGCCGAGCGACGCAGAGATGATACACGAACCACCCGCCAGACCGCCAACACGTTTCGACGCCGACGAGGCCCTCGTCGCCCAGCTCCGCCGCCGACTGCTGCGCGAGCAAGCCGAGGATCTTCGCGGCAATGACGCGACCGGCACGGCCGACCGGCCTGGAGCCCTGCCGGCACCCGTGATGCGTCGGGCCGACGAGCTGCTCGATCGGCTTCGGCGAGTCGCACCGTCCCGCCTCGTCGTCGCCGGCCACGATGCCGACGCCGCCCTGCTGCTCGACGAGCGTGGCGTCGCCGAGGTGGAGCCGCACTACCGGGCCGGGCTGTTGACGTTGCGGCTGACGACGGGAGGTGCCCTTTGACGCACGACCCGCACTACCAGCTCGCCGCCCGACTCGACGAGCATCGTGACGCCTTGCTCGGGCTGCTCATCGCCTTCCCGGTGAACGCGCCGCCTGCCGCACTTGCCGCGGGCTTTGGCGTATCCGACGTCGCCGGCGAGTTCGATGACGATCGGCGGACCATCCTGCGGTCGATCGACGACGTGCTCGACACGATCGGCGACAAGCTCGACCGCTACACCGCCGGAGACGCCATGCGGTGGATCATCGCCGTTGCCGCCGTCCGACTCGACGGGCCGTGCCCTTCTGGCGAGTTCCTGCCATCGGTGAACCGACTGCTGGGATGCGTCCGACGCGCGTGGGACCTCACGGGCGAGTTTCGGCCGGATCGCAAGGTGTCCGTCGTCGAGGCCGTGGCGCGGCAGCTCGATTCGATCCGACGTCTTCGCCAGACGCAACGGCAAGTCGGGCTCGACCTGGAGCGTGCCCGCCGTGCTCGCCTCGACGCCGCACGTGTCGCCGCCGACGCCACTCGCCAGCTGGAGGCCGCATGAGCAAGCGAAAGCGACTCGACTCGACGACCGACGCTGCGGTGCCAGCCCTTCAAGCCGACAGCGAACTGGCAACGGACGCATTCGCGGACATCGAGCCCGAGCAGATCGATTGGCTGTGGGAAGGCAAGATCGCGCGGGGCAAGCTGACCGCGCTCGTCTCGCGACCCGGCATAGGCAAGTCGATGCTCACGTGCGACCTGGCCGCCCGCGTCAGTTCCGGCGAAGTGATGCCCGACGGCACACCCGGCGTACTCGGCGGTGCTCACGTGCTGCTCGCCAACGCCGAAGACGGCGCGGGCGACACAATTCGGCCACGTCTCGATGCTGCGGGTGCGGACGTCGGACGCGTGCACCTGCTTCGCGGCGTCGTCAAGCCTGACGGGACGGAAGCGTTCTTCACCTTCGAGGATGCGCCCGTGCTGCAACGTGCCTTGCAGCGACACCGGGACGAGCAACGCGACATCGCCCTGATCGTCATCGACCCGGTCGGCAGCTACCTCAACGGCAAGGGCGACTCGCACCGCGACAACGACGTGCGGAAAGACCTCGGCCCACTGGTCAAGATGGCGCAGGACTTCAACGTCGCGGTCGTCCTCGTCATGCACACCCGTAAGGCCGTCGGCCGAATTGCCGACGACATGGTGCTCGGCTCCCGCGCGTTCACGGGCATCTGCCGGCAGGTCTGGCACCTGAGCAAGAACAAGGACGATCCGACCCGGCGTTTGCTGTTGCCGGGCAAGTCGAACATCGCCGCGGTCGCGACCGGCATGAGCTTCGGCTTCTGGGGCGAGGGTCAGAAGACGTGCATCGCGTGGGACCGCGACCCGATCCACATGACCGCCGACGACGCGGCGAGCGCAGAAGTCGACGCCGCCAACCGCAGCGGCGAGGCCGATGAGGATCGACGCACCGCGCGTGACGAGGCGCGGCATTTCCTGCTTCAGGTCCTGCGTGACGGTCGACGGCCCGTGAAGGAGGTTGAAGCCGAAGCTAAAGCCGCCGGCATCAGCGTTTCTGCGGCGCTGCGTCGAGCACGAGAGGACGTCTGCGAGAAGCCGATCCAAGAGGCCGGCAGGTGGCACTGGGAGCTGACCGCGCCGGCGACTGTCGAAGCCGCGGAGACCTTCCCGCGGGCACATGAGCACCCACATGAGCAGGTGCCCCCAACAGGTACAGGGTGCTCATCTGACCCCCAAGGTGCTCACCTGACCCCGTTACAAGGAAAAAATGATAAAGGACGCCGTTGGGGAGAGACCCCTGATGACCCAGATGAGCACCCTTCGTGTGCTGGGCATCAGACCCCGTCGGACGTGCTCGACTTCGGCCAGGAGGCCGCATGAGCCGCGTCCACCTCGACCGCGACGCCTGGACGTTCGCGTTCGTCCCCGAGGGCGACGGCGCACCCGCGGCCTGCCGCGCTCGCAAGCTGCTCAAGTCGGCCCTGCGTGTCCACGGCATGCGGTGCATCGCCTTCGACCTGCCACCGCGTCACCTGCTCCGCTGCCACGCCAACGCGACCGCTGGCCTCGACTCCCGGACCTACGCGACGCCCGATTCCGCCGCTGAGCGCGCGCCTTACGAACGCAAGCCGTCTCGTCCATGCCACGACTCGCCGAACCCAGCAAAGTCGCTCAGCGTGGCCCACAGGCCGAGCAACGGCAAGGCGGCATGATCCGCTTCCGACCCAACCAACCCCGCGGCGACACGTTCGCTGCCGACCTGTACCGTTCCCCACCCACACCACAGACCGCCGATGAGGATGACATCGGCCCACTTCGAGGATGATTCATGGCAAGCCTGCTCAACCGGCCCAACGGCCACCGCTGGATTCAGTTCGTCCACCCGCGAGACCGACGCCGACGGACGCTGCGGCTCGGCAAGGTGTCGACGCGTGAGGCTCAGGCCGTCGTCGGACACGTCGAGTCGCTCGCCGGCGCGATCGCGTTCGGCCGGGAGCCCACTGGGCCCGCCCTGGCATGGCTGGCCGGGCTGAGCTGCGACATGCTCGCCAAGGTCGCCGGCGTCGGGTTGTGCAAGCCGCCTGAAGAAGTCGACGAGGATCGACCAACGACGCTGGCCGAGGTGCTCGACGCGGTCATGGACGCCAAGGCCGACAGCGTCAAGCCGTCGAGCCTCAGGCGACTGCGGCAGGCCCGGAACCGACTCTGCCGGTACTTCGGCGATGACCTCGACCCGGCGACCATCACGCCCGATGCCGCGTCGCGGTGGCGAAAGGTCCTGCGCGACGGTCCGTGGCGACTGCGGCTTCGCCAAAACGCTCTGGCACGATGCCGAGCGGCGGGGATTCGTGCCGGGTGGCATGGGCCTCGATCCGTCGGCTCGCGGCGGACCCTTCGCCCACCTCGACGCTGGCACGACCGCGCGGGACGATGGCCGGTTTCTCACGCCAGGCGAAGCCGCTGCCGTGCTGGACGAGCTTCCCGGCGTGGCGTGGCGGACGTTGTTCGGGCTGGCGTATTGGGCTGGTCTGCGGTGTCCGTCCGAGACGCACGCCCTTACGTGGGCCGACGTCGACTGGCACCGCGGACGGCTCGATGTGCGGTCGCCGAAGACGGAACGCCATCGCGGCCATGAGCGACGGGCCGTGCCGATCGCACCCGAGCTGATGCCGTTGCTGCGTGAGGCCTACGACGCTGCCGAGGAAGGCGCCGAGCGTGTCGTCGACCTGTCGCACAAACACAAGCGCGGCGTCTACGACACGATCGACCGCGCGGCCGAACGGGCCGGGGTTGCGGTATGGCGGCCGTTGTGGCTGACGGTGCGGAGCAGCTGCGAAATGCGATGGCTCGCCGCCGGACATCCGTCGTCTCACGTGGCGAAGTGGATGGGCCACGGCGTGCAAGTGGCCGAGCGGCACTACCGACTGCTCGTTCCCGACGAGTCGTTCGCTGCGGCGTCGACTTCGATGCCGACCGACGTTTCCGACACCGCGTTGCCGGGCGTGCTTCGCCTTGCCGACCCGAAGCAAAAGGCGAAGCAGTTGCTGAGCCGCATGGAGCCGCACCGATCCGAACGACCGGCGATAGAAGCCCGTGAGGGCGGTTTCGTGGCGATGAGGGCAGACTTACAGAGTGGAGGCGGGGAGAATCGAACTCCCGTGTCGCGTTAGCCGAAGTGGCGGCCTCTACATGCTTAGTCGGTCTTTTGGGTCTCGCCGACGCCCGCGAGGATCGACACCCTCGGGCGTAAGCCAGCTTCCGGTTGATCTCGCCCTGCCGTCGGAAGCAATCCGACAGGGCCAGCTCGCTGGATGACAATCCTTCATGATCGCAAGCAAGTCATGAGGACCGTGGCAGAACTTAAGCTGCCAGGGCGGGCGCGTTGGCAAAGCCAACACGACCAGCAACTGCGTTGTCGGCAGTTATGGGTGTGCCCGGAATTGATAACGGAGCCTACCGAGCGTCTCCGGCATGCCACCACCACCTGTACCAACCGGTCGATACCAGTCGCCCCCGATGTGCAATCGGGCAGGTGGCCCAGTTGTCAATGCCCGCGTGGGGCAACCGACACACTACGTTTCGCGACGCCGACGGTCCAGCTCGAACAGGGCGACGGCGGCGGTGATACCGGCGTTGAGGCTGTCGGACACGTCGGTCCGCATGGGAATCGTCACGCGGTCGCTGGCGAAACTCAGCCACGCGTCGTCCAGGCCGGCATGTTCCGGGCCGACGATAATGGCGGTCGGGCGATCGTCGATCGGCAGCGACCACAGACTGTCGCTCACGGCCGGCGGTGCGACCAGGGCGAGCGTGCGGACGTCGTGATCCAGGAACCACGTTCGCGCGTCGTCGTCGGTAGCCGTCGTGCACCAAGGTGCGAGGATCGCAGCGCGGGAGTTGCGGATGGCGTTGGGGTTGAGCAGGTCGACGGTGCCGGTGGCGATCAACCCACGGCAACCGACGGCTGCGGCAGTGCGGGCCATCGCGCCGAGATTGCCGGGCTTTTCGCTGCCGACGCAGACGAGCCAGAGGTCCCCGGGCCTGGGCGCTTCGCGTGTGCGTGGCACTGCCCTTTCGCTGGAGAAGACGACCAGCTCGTCGGGCGGCGTTTTGCGATAGCTCATCTTGGCCATCACCTCGGGGCTGACCCACGTCGTGTTGCTGGTTTCGGCGAGCGTGAAGCGTTCGATGACGGGCCAGCCGAAAAGCAGTGCCTTGGCGGTGTCGTCGCTGCCCTCGACGACGAAGCGGCGTGTCGCCCGTCTGGCCGAGGCGTCGCGGAGCTTGGCGACGGCCTTGACGCGTGGATTGGACAGGCTGCTGAGCATGACGGCGATGGTATTCGCCGGTGGTCGGCTACTGGTCGGCGGGTGGCTGAGGCTGCGTGCCGACGGGTTCGTAGACGACGATGGTGCCCGCGGCCAGGTCGCCCATGCGCCGGCGTTCGGGTGCGAAGAACATCGCGATCCAGCCACCCAGGAGGTCGACGGGGCGGACGACGTTGCGGATCAGCACGCCCATGCCGGCGGGGAGCTCGCCGTCGATCTGGCGAACGCGTAGGCCGAAAATCGCCTTGCCGGGCGATCGTCCGCCGGCCAGTTCGCCGATGAGCGGCAGCAACACGTACGCGGCAATGCCCGCCAGCACCAGAGCGGTCCCGCCGGAACTGTTGGCCACGCCGGGATCGCTCGTTACGACGCCGGCGGTGAACACCAGCGGCAAGAGGTCCACGCCACCTGCCGCAAGCCGCAGTCGCCACGGGGCGACACGCATCTTCTGGTCGTCGGGCTCCTGATCGCGCGAGCGCTGCAGCTCGATCGATTGACGCCTGCCCTGCAAGAGCATTCCGAGGACGGCGACGACCAGCAATGCGTAGAGCAGCAGTCGAATCGTCTCGGCAAGTGGCGAAAACGTGTTGGGCGTCACCGGCAGCGGGACGGCGATGCCGTCCGGCGTGACGACGCTGAGTGTCGTCGGGTCAAGGTCGAGTCGGACCAGTCCGACGCCGCGCTCGGTGGCGATGCCGCGTGTGATCCGCAGCCGTCCTGCCGCGAAGGTGCCGGTCACGCGGTCGTCGTCGGAGACGGACAACGACTCGGGCAGCGTCCAGGTGACTTGCGTCAGCGTGCCGTCCTGCGTTGCGAGGGACTGCGTCTGACCGTTGGGTTTGGCGGCGAGCAGGACGTTCTGTGCGTCGAGGAGCCGTGCGTCGATGTCGAAGGTGCCGAGGGTTTGCCACGCATCGTCGACGAGCTGGTAGAGGCTCGTCGACTCGGCCGTTGCGACGGCGAGGTAGAGCGTGCTGTCGACGACGGCGATGGACGTGCCGTCGAGCGCGGGCACGCCGTCGGGTGCGTTCGCGACGGCGGTCCAGCTGCGGTTGCCACGCTCGGTGGGAAGTTGCCAGATCGAGCCATCGACGGCCAGGCCGACGAGCGTGGTGCCGTCGTAGGCGATGTCGCGAAAGCCGAGCCCGCCGGGCGGTGGCGGCGGCATGATCTCGGTCGCGGTCGCGAGCGTTGGCGGCGTGGAACGGTTCTGCGTCGGCGGAATCAGCCGGAGCGGCGTCGTGGCCGGTCGCGTGGAGGGCTCTTCGCCCTCGGCCGGCAGATTGACGTCGAGCAGGATTGCGACCTCGCCCGCGTCTGATACGGACAGCGCTAGGAGCGGCCGGGTATAGACGGCGATGCGGGTCCACTCGTCCAGCGCGGCACCGGCCTCACGCATGCGCACGACCGTCAGCGGTTCGGCCACGCCGGGCCGCTCGTGCGTGAAGGCGAGGTATTCGGCGTTGCGCGTACCGGCTGAGTCGAGACGCGTAATCGTCGATGCCGACGAGACGCCGGTCGCGACCAGCACGAGTGCGAGGATGGCGAGGAGGCGGTGTCGCAAGGTCGTGGGGCCTGGCACGTTACGGAGCGTTCGGCGGAGGCAGGTCGAGGTCGAAGACGTCTTCGCCGGTGCGATCAGGATCGACTACGAAGGTCCGCTCGTTGGGGGATTTCCTGCCGCGTCGGCCTCTTTCGTAGAGCAGCTCTTCGAGGTCCATGCGCATCTTGCCGCCGGTTTGCGGGAAGAACAGGAGCAGCCGCGTCGCGACGAGCGGGCCGTCCTCTTCGACACGCTGGTGCCGGGCCAGAGTCGCGACCAGCACAGGCCGGCCGGCCTCGTCGTTGAGGATGACGCGTCTGGCCAGCGGAGTGGCGTCGTCGCCTTCGGGCACGCTGTACCAGACCTCCTTGGTCACCACGAGCCGACGCGGGCCGAAGCGGGCGAGTTCGACGAAGGCGACGCGATGCAGGTCCGACTCCGGGTCGTAGCGGAGCGTTGGCGCGGGGAATTGCGTCAGGTCCGTCGGCAGCAGATTGATCGCCAGCACCTGGAGGATGAGGTCTGGCCGAATCGGCAGGCCGGCGATCTTGCGCGGGTCGAGCCGATCCGCCGTGCCGACGTAGGCGACATTGTCGATCGGGAACCGCAGGAACAGCTGCTGGCCGTCGGTGCCGAGGTCGAAGACGTCGCCGAACGCGTTCTTTTCAGCCTTCACGCGCAGGCGGTCGGGCTTCATGTGCTGGACGTTGATCTCGCCGTTGAAGAAGCGTCCCGAGTCTTCGGGCGACTCCTTGATCAGCACCTCGAAGTAGCCCTTGGACCAGAGCGTCGG
>JBCDKH010000089.1 GCA_038746835.1 Planctomycetota bacterium
CCGCTTCTGCATCACCTCCATCGACTCGGGGTTGGCCCACAGGTCGACGTAGCGCTGGCGATAGCGAAGCTCCGGATCGGCCAGGCCCTTGTGCTTGTCGGGCGGGACGACGAGCGACTTGCTGGCCATGCTGACGCTGGTCGCCCAGACGGTCGGCTGGCCGGTCTTGGTCAGGCCGATCGGGCCCTCGGCGACGATCTGGTCGCCCAGGTCGAGGTTCTGCCGGACGAGCCAGCCATTGTCGTCGAGGCGATTCTTCTGCAGGCCGATTTGCAGGTCGCCCGTGGCGTCTCGAATCGTAAGAAAGGAGAGCTTGCCCATGTCGCGCTTGAGCACGACGCGTCCCGCGACCTTCACGACGTCACCCTCGCCCTCTTGTGGCGGCTGCGGTGCGTCGGCGACGGGCGTGATGCCCGTGGTCCGCCGGCCGTAGATGTCGAGCCCGGCGTCGACGAGCGTCTGACGCTTTTTGCGGCGTTCCTGCTCGTACTCGCTGGCGGAGAGCTCGGGCGTCTCGGTGGCGTCGGCCATGGAACGGGTCGGGTCAAGCGCGTGGCCACGAAGGGCCGATAACAAGGAGGTGTCCAGTCGAACGGAGTCGACGGCCGGGACTGTAGCGGCCGACGCTGCGCCGGCACGCGCGCGGGTCGTCACCACTGCGGACCACACTGCCGACGAGCGCTTCCGCCGACTCCGCAAGTACCGATCTGTCGCGATGCCCCCTGCCGTTGCCAAGCCGAGCTTTGCCAGGCGCTTCGCCGGCTGGGTCATCGGCCTGCCGGGGCAGTCGCTGTTCGCCACGGCCATCCTGCTCTTCGCGCTCGGCAGCCGAACCGCCAGCGGCGAGGCCACGGTCAACGGTGCCCTCGTCGAGACGCGCCACTACCGCGTCCACAGCGACCTGCCCGAAGACGTCGTCCGCGAAATGGCGGCCGAGCTGGAGTGGTGCTACCAGCGGTATGCGACGCGGCTCAGCAGCCTGACGCCGAGGCAGAACTCCGATCGCGATCTGCACGAGGTGCGACTGTTTGCGGACCATGCCAGCTACGTGCGTCACGCCGGCGCGACCAACAGCGGCGGGCTCTACGACTCGCGGCGTCGCCTGCTGCTGGCCTTCCTGGGCGATCGCGGGCGGGCGGGACTCAAGAAAACCCTGCGGCACGAGGCGTTCCACCAGTACGCGTACGAGGCCCTCGGCCCGGGTCTGCCGCTGTGGGTGAACGAGGGGCTGGCCCAGCTTTTCGAGCACGGGGCCCGCGTGGACGATCATCTGCTGCTGGGCGAGCTGCCCGAGGTGCCGCTGGCGATCGTGCAGCGGGCGATGCACGAAGATCGCCTGTTCGACTTCGAGCGGCTCCTGCGGATGAACCAGCGCGAGTGGTTCAGCCTAATGGACGACCGTGAGACCGGCAGCGTGCTCTACGCCCAGACGTGGGCGATGGTGCACTTTCTGGTGTACGCGGCCGATTCGGAGGGTCGGCCGCTGTATCGCGACCGGTTCAACGCGTTCCTCGGCCTCGTCGCCGATGGTCGGCCGGCGATGCCGGCGTTTCGCGATCAGTTCGGCTCGAACCTGCCCGGGTTCCGGAGCCGATTCGAGGCGTGGCTCGTGCAGTGTCGCCCGACGCCCGTCGCGCGCGAACTGGACCGGCACGACGTGCTGGCCCGCATGCTGGGACAGCTGGCGGAGCGCGGCGTGCGGTTCGACCGCATCGGCGACTTCCGCGACCACGCCGTCCGCCACGCGCTTCGGCTGCACCGCGAGGAGGACGGCATCGAGCGCGTCAGCGACCCGGACGTCGAGATCTACTTCAGCGACTCCCGCGGCCGGCCTTTGGGCGTGGATCGGCTTCGTTTCGACCTCGACGTCGCCGGCGAGCTGCCGCAGCTGGTAACGCGTCCCGGCGACGGCTACGTCTATCGCACCCGCTTCCACCGCGACCCATCCCGCGGCGGCCGCATCTTCCACGAGACGTTCATCCACGCGCGGTGACGCCCACAGTCATCCTGAGCGAGCACAGCGAGTCGAAGGACCTCGCCTGACGAACTCGCGAGCGCTGCGTTTCACTGCGAGGTCCCTCGGCTGCGCTCGGGATGACGGAGAGGGTCGACGGTCACGTAGAATCCGCCCGTGGCGACGGCGTACCTCGGACTCGGCTCCAACCTCGGCGATCGGGCGGCCGCCCTGCTGACGGCGGTGTCGCATCTGACCCAAACGCCCGGCATCGAGCTTCGGCAGCTCAGCAGTATTTATGAGTCCGCCGCCGTCGACTCGCCGGCGGACGCGGGGTCTTTTTACAACATGGTGATCGAGGTCGAGACGTCGCAGTCGCCGCGTGAGCTGCTGCGGACGTGCCTGTCGATCGAAGACCGCATGGGACGATTTCGCCCCGCCGGCATCGCGAATGCGGCGCGGGTGATCGACATCGATGTCGTGGCGATCGGTGACGAAGTCATCGCCGAGCCTGACCTCCTCGTGCCACACCGTTTGATGCACGAGAGGCACTTCGTACTGGCACCGCTCGTCGAGATCGCTCCGGATTGGCGGCATCCCGAGCTGCGTCAGACGTCTACCGAACTACTTCTAGCAGCGGAGTCTTCGCCACAGATCGTCCGAGCATCGCCGATCCTTGAGGAAGCGCCGGAGACATCATGAAAGTGCTGCGGACCAAGTCGGACCTCCGCAAAGCTCGGGAAGAAGTACGGGAACGCGGAGCGTCAGTCGGTTTCGTCCCCACGATGGGCGCGCTCCACGTGGGGCATCTGTCGCTCGTCGAGCGGGCGAAGGAGGCGGCCGACGTGGTGGCGGCGAGCGTCTTCGTCAACCCGACGCAGTTCGACGATCCGGCCGACCTGGCTCGGTATCCGCGGACGGAGGCGGAAGACCTGGAGCAGCTCGAAGCGGCCGGCGTCGACTGGGCTTTGCTGCCGGATGCGGCGGAGGTGTATCCGGCGGATCAGCCAGACGTCCAGGTGGCGGTGCCGGCGTTGGCCGGGCGGTTGGAGGGTGCGCATCGGCCGGGGCATTTCGACGGCGTCTGCCGGGTCGTGCTGAAGCTGTTCAACCTCGTCCAGCCGGACGTCGCGGTCTTCGGCGCGAAGGACTTCCAGCAGCTCCGCATCATCGAGGCGATGGTCGACGGGCTCGACCTGCCCATCCGAATCATCCGCGGCCCGACCGTCCGGGAACCCGACGGGCTAGCGATGAGCAGCCGCAATCGACGCCTTTCCGCCGAAGATCGAGTCAAGGCGGTCGCCCTGTCCCGTGCCCTGCTGTCGGCCGAGGGTTCGCCGCGAGAGGTGGAGGCGTCGGTTCGCGTGCAGCTCGGGTCGGCCGGGCTCGACGTCGAGTACGCGGAGGTCGTTGATGAGCGGACGCTCGAACCGGCGACCGCTTTGCCGGCGAGGTTGCTCGCGGCGGTTCGAGTTGGTGGGGTCCGTCTGATCGACAACGTGCCGCTCGTCCGGCCGTAGGGTTCGGGTGCGTGTGGCGTGAACTCTTCACCATTCCAGTGCTCGGGCTGCCGGTGTACGGCTACGGGCTGATGCTCGTGCTGGGCGTCTGGATAGGCGCAGAGGTCGCCAAGCACATCGCCAACAGGCTCGGCCTGAACGGCGATCACTTCGTCACGATGTGCATCGTCGCGTTGGTCTCGGGCGTCGTCGGTGCTCGGCTGAGCCACGTGCTTGAGAACCTGGACGTCTACACCGATTCGAGCCGCTCTGTCGGCGAGAACCTGAGGGCCGCGGTCAACATCACGTCGGGCGGGCTGACCTTCTACGGCGGGTTCATCTTCGCGACGGGCGTCATCCTGATCTATACGAGAATCAAGGGCATTCCGATGCTGCGTGGCATCGACGTCATCGCACCGTGCCTCATGTTGGGCTTGATGTTCGGCCGGGTCGGCTGCCTGCTGAACGGCTGTTGCTGGGGCCAGATCTGCGACCGCGAGGCCGTGCCTTGGGCGATCACGTTCCCTTACGGCAGCCCGCCGTTCGAGGAGCACTATCAGGACGGCGACCTCGACGAAGGCAGCATTCCGGCCGAGCTGTTCCGGACCGTCCCGAACGAAAACGGCATGCTCGTTCAGACGTTGATCGACCCGAAGGACGTTGCCAAGGACGAGCGGCTTTCGGAACTGGCGGCAGAGACGCGGTCACTGCCGGTGCACCCGACGCAGCTCTACAGCAGCCTCAATGGCTTCTTGCTTTTCGGTCTGTCCTTGGCGTACCTGACGCTTCTGCCCGCGCCTGGACGCGTGGCGGCGCTGGTGCTGATGAGCTACGCGCCGGCCCGATTCACGATTGAACTGCTCCGCGTCAACACGCCCCTGGCGGGCGATTTGACCTACTCGATGTGGGTCTCGATTTTCGTCTTCACCGCGGGGCTGGTGCTGTTCTTCGCAGCGGGACGAATCGCGGCCAGGACGGAGTCGATCAGCCCAGCCGCATCGTCGACGACGAGTTCCTGACCCGCCACGGCGATCGGAACGTCGGCCGGCCAGAGCGGGCGAAGCTTCGTCCAGTCCTTGCCCGTCACGACCGCCGACCCGCCGGTGGGAACCGATACGGTGATTCGAGCGACATCGGCCACAGAGAACGGGTGGTGGTCGGGGAATCGAAGCTCGTCGGTGATGTCGATGCCGATCGCGCGCACGTCGGCGGCGAAGGCATGCGGGTTGCCGATGCCGCTCGCGACGACGACCGGACCGCTGGCGTCGAGAGTCATGCGAAAGTGCGAGCGGTAGATCGGCCCATCGAAGTGACGCCGAACGAGTGCCTCGGCAGCGTCGGCGTCGCCGCGATTGCAGCGTGTCAGGAGGACCGCATCGGCACGAGCGATGCTGGCGAACGGCTCTCGCAGGTAACCCCTCGGCAGCACGTGCCCGAAGCCGTCGGGGCAGGTCGTGTCGACGAGCACGAGGTTGAACTCGCGACCGGCCCGCCGATGCTGAAAGCCGTCGTCCAAGAGGAAAACCGACACGTCTGGTCGTTCAGCGACGACGGCTGCGGCACCGGCGACGCGGTCGGGGTTGACGTGGATCGGCACGTCGTCGCCGAGGAGCTCGGCGAGCAGTTGCTCTTCGTCGGCGGTCTCGCCCGGGCGACTGCCATAGCCGCGGGTCAGCACGGCCGGGCGTTCGTCGTGGTGCATCAGCACGCTAGCGAGCCACGCGACGGTCGGCGTCTTGCCCGTCCCACCGGCGGTGACGTTGCCGATCGAGACCGTCGGCCTCGGCAGTTTTGTCGCTGGGCGGCGATCGAACCCTCGGTTGCGCCACCCGACGGCTGCCGCGTAGGGAATCGATGCCAGGTGCAACGCGCCGCGTGCGAGTCGACTCGCGAACGTCGTCGATTGCCCGGTGATGACGCGCCGATGCCAGGCTTCCAGATGGCTCACGGTGGGCACGCGTGTGGACACTAGCTCGGCGCGATCCTGTGGTCGGCGGGCGAGAAGACGATGTCGTCTCCAGGAATCGCGCGGATGTCGAGTCGCTCGACCCAGTCGCTCGGCGTGAGCTGGTCGCGTTCCTCGGCAATGCCCGTCCAGAAGCCGCAGAGCCCGCGAACCCGCCCCGCCGACCAGCCGACCTCGCGAAGGTGCGCGACTCGGGTGTCGCCGTGGCGTTTGGAGAGCTTTCGCCCGTCAGGACCGACCACGAGCGGCACGTGCAGATGCCGAATCGCTGGAGCAGTCGGCCAGATGAGCGTTCGGAGGTACGCCTGCCTCGCCGAGCTCAGTCGCAGGTCGGTACCTCGGACGATGTCGGTGATCTGGGCGTCTTGATCGTCGATGGCCGACGTCCACTGATACGCCGGCGCTCCGCCGACACGTCGGACTACAAATGCCCCAGCGTGGCCGATGGGAACGGAATCGGCCGTGCCGGACATCGTCACAACATCGACGGATGCCGGCACTTGCATTCGCAGGCAGGCATCGGCCACGCGTTCGAGATTCGCCTCGGAACAGTGCCCGTCATAGATCACCGATCCGTCTTGTGCGCGCTTCGGCTGTCGCGCTTCAAGTTGAGACCGGGTGCATGAACAGGCGAACATGCAACGCTCGACGCGAGTGCTTCTGAGCATCTCTCGATAACGATCGAGTCGCGTGCTCGGCAGGGGAAGTTCCTCGTCCCAATCGAGTCCGAGCCACTCGAGGTCTTGTCTGGCTTGATCGACCGCGGACTGACGAACGCGAGGTCCGTCCAGGTCATCGAACCGCAACAGCACCTTCCAACCAGCTCTGCGAGCAAGTGCCCAATTGATGAGGAACGTCCTCGCGTTACCAAGGTGCAGAGCACCGGTCGGCGATGGTGCGATCCGCGTGATCACGACACAGATTACGCATCGGTCGATGGCGTTCGTTGTGTCGTTGGGGGAGACCGGAGAAATAAAACCTGTCTCAATACGAGGCTTAAGTTGTTTTTTGAACCGGCCGATGCCTAGTCTGCCCATCCGGGCGGGTGGCTTTTCGTCCGGAGGATGCAATTCTCCGGTAGCACCCGATTCCCTTCAACGCATCCCGCCCCACAACCACACACCATGCCCCGAGGCCGACCCAAGTCCCAGCCGAGCATTGCTGATCTTCAGGCAATGATCAAAGCCCGTCGCGCAGAGCGCAACAAGCTCGTTGCCGAGCGAAAGAAGCTCGAGACCAAGCTCGTCAAGATCGATCGCCAGATTGCAGCCTTCGACGGCTCCAATGGCAGCACCAGCGTCGGCGGCTCGCGTCCGCGAAACGACAAGCCGCTGCCGGATGTCATCCACGAAGTGCTCAAGAAGAACGGCAAGGCCATGAAGGTCGGCGCCATTGCCGACGGCGTCGAGGCGGCCGGCTACCTGAGCAGCTCCGCGAACTTCAAGGGCATCGTCAACCAGGCCCTCATCAAGGACAAGCGGTTCAAGCAAGAGAGCCGCGGCATGTACAAGGTCGGCCGATAGAGCCGGCTTTGCGCACTGCTTAGTACTGCGGTCCGTCGCCGAAAGTCTGGTTCCAGCGGTTGATTCCGCCTGCCACGCTCTTCACATCCGCGACGCCGCGGGCTCTGAGCCGCCTTGCAAAATCCAACGAGCGGACGCCCGCTCTGCAATAGACGATCGTTCGTCGGTCTTCGCGACCGGCGAACGCGTCTTCGTAGAGCGTCTCAAACTGCGGCAGCGGCACCAGTCGGGACGGCTCGATGCTCGTCAGTGCACGCTCGTCCGCCCCACGACAGTCGATCAGGTCGAAGTCCGCGCCGGCTTTGAGCAACTCGTCGAGTTGCTGAACGCTGATTTCCCAGTCGGCATCGTGCGGGTCGTGCATGGCGTCATGATTCGCATGCCCAATCGCTCTAGCGTGAGGCCTTGGGCGCGTTTGTCGAAAACCTCGTCGAGTCGGTCGAAGACGCCGCCAAAGCGACCGCCGATGCGCAGCGGGATCGGCCGGTTGCCAGCGACCTCATCAAAGCCCTCGCCGGCAAGCGGAACATCCTGATCACCGGCCATCGGAATCCCGATCCGGACGCACTGGGCGCCTCAGCCGCCCTGCAGCATTTGCTGAGCGAGCGTCTGCCAGATCTGCCCCGCAGCGGTGGTCGGCCGCAACTGGTCGTGTCGCACACCGGCATCACGCCCGGCGGTGTGAATGCGCCGTTTGTCGAGAACGCTCCGTTGAATCTGGCCCCTTGGGACGACGCCCGCCTGAGCGAAAGCGACGGTGCTGATGCGTACGACGCAGTTATTCTGGTCGATGCGCAGCCGTCGTTTCCCGGCTCGCCGTTGCCCAGCGGCGTCGTGCCGACCGCAATCGTGGATCACCACAGTGCCCGCGGCCGACGGCCGAGTGCGCCGTTTGTCGACATTCGGCCGGACGTCGGTGCGACGACCAGCATCGTCTTCAGCTACATGATGGAGCTCGACGTCGACCCGGACCCGGCACTGGCGGCGATGATGTTGCACGCGATCGAGACCGACCTCGCCGGTGCGGCCGGCCAGCCGGACGGGCTGGACAACGCGGCGTTGGCTGCGCTGACGGTTCGGGCCGACACGCGGCAGCTGTATCGCATGCGGCACGTCGAACTGCCGCAGCACTACTTCGTCGGCTACGCCGATGCGCTGGCGGACGCCCGTCTGTACGGCCGGGTGCTGGTGTCGAACCTCGGCAAGATCCGCTACACGGAAAAGCCTGCGGTGATTGCGGACTTTCTGCTCCGTTTCGCAGGCGCCGACTATGCGGTGGTGACGGCGCTGTTCGGCGATGACGGCGACGGGCATCCGGAGCGGCTCGTCCTGAGCGTGCGTGCCGGCCGGCTCGATCTCTCGGCCGGCGAAATGCTTCGGCGTGCGATGGCCGACTTCGGCGAGGGTGGTGGGCACCGAACCAAAGCCGGCGGCTTTGTGCTGTTTGACAACGGCTCGCAGACGGAGATCGAGCGCGTGCGCCTGCAGCTGCGTCGACGGATTCTGGAATCGCTCCGGATCGATCCTGCGGTTCGCGGGAAGCGACTGTTGGAGTTGCAGGAGGATTGAGGGTTGGAGTTGGCTTCTGCGGACGAGGCTCGCTTCGCTCACCGCTAAGCGGGCTCATGGGCTGCAACGATCATCGTCTCGCTACTGAGTGGATGCGTTCCGCTTCGGTGCCGTCTGCGTTACGGTCACCCCATGCCTCGCGAACACCGGATCCTCCGACTGATTGCTGTGATCGTGACGACGGTGTTCGTCACGATGGTCGTTCTGAACATGTTGCAAGCGCGGTCGGCCAACGCGCAGTTGCCGGCGTTGGCTGGTGGGGAAGGCGTCTACCTGATGCCCGGACAAATGGCTTCCAACGTCTGGGGCGTCTACGTGCTCGACACCGACACGGGATCGTTGCTGGCGTACCGGT
Source organism: Planctomycetota bacterium (assembly GCA_038746835.1). Lineage (NCBI taxonomy): Bacteria > Pseudomonadati > Planctomycetota > Planctomycetota bacterium. The sequence continues at coordinate 8,867 of JBCDKH010000089.1, forward strand.
ACGACGCGGGGGGAAATCGGCTGTTGCTGCTCGCGGCGCGGGATATTGGGGCCGATCGTGGGCTGAGGGACTTCAACACACTGCCCTCGCCTGCCGAGATTGAACGGCAACTCGACCTGGAGCGGACGATGCGGGAGCGCCTGCGCCGTGGCGAAAGCGCCGTGGAGGAAGCCGCCCGGGACGCGAACGACTGATCGGGCGTGGCTGGCCCATAATGTCGTGTTGCGGCCGAGGGGGCCAGAGAAGCTTTGACACGTCCGGTCGGTTCTGCGACGATGCCGAGCCCGCCCGGGCCGGTCCAGGCCCAACTGATTTGCCGGCGTCGCCTCCTGCACGTCGGCCTCCAACCAGCCCGTCCCAGCCAGTCGCATCATGGCCAAAGCGTTCTACACCCAGGAAGAAGCACTCGAAGCGCTCGCCACCGACGACGATGGCATCAAAGATCTCGTCGAGAGCGGCCGCCTCACCGAGTACCGCGACGGCAACAGCCTGATGTACAAGGGCAGCCAGATCGAAAAGCTCCAGGGCGAAGGCGCCGGCGGACTCGCCCCGGCGGACTCCGGCGGACCGATCGGACTGGCCGACAGCGCCGGCGGCATCAGCCTCGACGACTCCATGGGCGGCTCGGTCGCGGCCAGCATCTCCGATGACAGCGGGATCGGCGACGCCAACGCCTCGATGGGCGAGAGCGGCATCGACCTTGCCGACACCGGCTTGCCAGCCGAGTCGACAGCCGGCGAGTCACGCGTCCCCGGCAGCAGCGGCGCCCCGCTCGTCAGCGACGACACCGGCGAGTTCAGTCTCTCCGACACCGCGATGAGCAGCGACATGGGCGGCACCGCGGCCGGGGCGTCGCAGAGCGGCATCACCATCTTCGAAGACGACGACGTCGACCCGTCCGCTCAGACCGACATGGGCGGCACCGGCGATCAGATCGCGCTCGAAGGCATCGGCAGCGGCTCGGGCCTGCTCGACCTCACGCAGGAGGCCGACGACACCAGCTTCGGGGCCGAGACATTCGATGAGATCATGCCCGAGTCGAGCGTCGCCGGCGGCACGGCCGTCGGAGCGAGCGCGATCGACACCGGCGCGGCTCCGGCCGGCACGCGTCCGGCCGGCGTGGCGTACGAGGTCAACGACCCGCAGGCCCCGATCTTCGGCGGACTCGCCGGCGGCGCGGCGGCCGTGGTGCTCGTCGGCATCGTCGCCCTGGCCCTGTCAGCCGTGAACGGCGATCCCGGATTCCTGTCATTCCTCTTCACTGAGACTGGCGAAGTCGCTGTCGGTGCGACGGGCGGTCTGCTCGTCGGCCTGCCCATCGTCGGCCTCATCATCGGACTCGTCGGCGGAAAGATGGCCAACAACGCCTGACTCTGGACTCGGCCCAGCCTTCGCCGGCGAACCGCCAGGCACTGCTGTGCGCTACACCTCCTCATGGCACGCAACGCCGGAATCGTCGCTCGTCTCGGACTCGGCCTGATCGCGGGTGCGACGCTCCTCGGCTGCGACCGCCGCGTCGAGCCTGACCTGCCGGCAACGCGGTACGAGCTCCTCGACTCGGCCGACGTGCCTGACTTCCTGCAGGGCACTGTCCTGGAACAGGTCGTCGTCTTCGGCACTGAGCCGCAGGTCATCAGTGGATTTGGCCTCGTCGTCAACCTCGACAACACCGGTCGCGATGACGGCATCCCGACGCGTGTCCGCGAGCGCATCCTCCTCGATGCCGCACGACTGGGCGTCTCCATGCCGCGGACGGACGGCACGCTGGGCGAGGTCTCGCCGTCGGGCATCCTGGCCGACCCGCGGACAACGGTCGTCCGCGTCGACGGCGTCGTGCCGCCCGGCTCCAAGCCCGACAGCCGCATCGATGTCGCCGTCAGTGCCCTGGACACGAACACGTCGCCGAGCCTGGCCCGGGGAGAGCTTTGGCTCACCGAGCTCTACCGCGGCGGCGTGTCGGCGGGCAATCCGGGCGAACAGGTGAACCGCGTCGGTGTCGCACGCGGGCCCCTGATGCTGAATCCGTCGGCCGCGCTGCTCGATCCGCGGTCGGCCGGCGAAGTCGCAACGGCCAGGGGAGACCTTCGCAACGCCATCATTCCCGATGGCGGCCGGAGCGACCTGGATCGCCCGATCAGCCTCCGCATGCGTCGGCCTGACCCGCGTTTGGTCCGGCTGATCGAGGACCGCATCAACTTCCACTTCGGCCGCGTCGGCGGTGTCGCCAAGGCACGCGATGAGGCCATCATCGAGCTGCGTCTGCCGACCAGCGGGCCGTACGCGTCGAGTGCCCCCGACGCGTGGCGCAACTTCGTCGGCGTCGCGACGCACCTCTACCTCCGCGGCGGAAACACGGCCTTTGCCGTCAACAAGGCGCGCCAGCTCGAAGAGGCCGCCCGTGCAGCCGACGGCGACGGTGAGATTCTGCGGCACGTCACGCTCGCGTGGCAAGGCCTGGGGGCCGACGCCCTGCCGGTGGTCGCGCCGCTCATTGCCGACGACGATCCGCACGTCCGTTTCCACGCTGCCCGCGCCGCGGCCGCGCTGCAGCAGCGTGCGGCGCTCGAAGTCCTCGGCCAGATCGCCGGTGACGCGAACGATCCGTACAACGTCGCCGCCGCCGAGTCGCTGGGCGACTTCGCCCCGACCGTCGCCGCCAGGCGTCTGGCCCGCGACCTGCTGAGCGAGTCGCGCAGTGGCAACGATCAGGTTCGCATCGCCGCGTACGAGTCGCTTCTGAAGCTCGGCTTCTCGCAGACCGGCATCGTCGAAAAGTTCGTCGGCCAGCGATTCGTCCTGCACCTCACGCCCGGCGACGGCCAGCCGATCGTCTACGCCAAGCGCACCGGCCGGCCGACGATTGCGGTGATCGGTGCCCTGCGTCCGATGGCGGAGGTCCCGCGGATTCGGCCCGACACGCTGATGACGGCCTTCGGCGATCGCGTGAGCCTCGTCCGTCAGGAGAACGATGACGCCGTCACGCTGTTCCAGCGCGACATCATCGCCGGCGATTCCGACGCCCGGCCGGAGGGCTTTTCGCAGGTCGTCAGCCTGCCGGACCTGCGCGAAATCCTGCTGCGTCTCGGCGGAGAGTCCCGACCCGGCGAACGGCCGCTGCGACTGAGCTACGGCGATGTCGTCGCGATCCTGACGGGTCTGGGCGAGGCAGGCGACATCGTCGCCGGACCCGGACAAGGCCAGCCCGTGCTCGTTCGGCTCGAACCGCGCGAGGTGATCGACAGCGATCAGGACGTCGTACCGCTCGTTCCCGGCCTGACCCGAAACCCGGCCGAGATTTCCGCCAGCGTCGATGACGTTACCGTGCCCGCTCCGTGAGCGATTTCGCCGGCCAAGCCAGTTCCAAGCTCCGCCTGCGTCGTCTGACGCTCGAAGGTTTCAAGAGCTTTGCCGACAAGACCGTCTTCGACTTCGATCGCCCCGTCACCGCGATCGTCGGGCCCAACGGCTGCGGCAAGAGCAACGTCGTCGACGCCGTCAAATGGGTCCTCGGCGAGCAGTCCGCCAAGACCCTTCGCGGCGGCGTCATGGCCGACGTGCTGTTCAACGGCACCGATGACCGCCCCGCCGCCGAGTCGGCCGAGGTCACCCTGCTCTTCGACAACCCCGCCGACGCCGACGGGCAACGTCCGCTGGCGATCGATCGCGACGAGGTCACTGTCGGCCGCGTTCTGTTGCGCGACGGCACGAGTCACTACCTGCTGGCCGGGCGTCGTTGCCGGCTCAAGGACATTCGCGACGCCTTCGTCGACACGGGCGTCGGGCAGGCGAGCTACTGCGTCATCGAACAGGGCCGCGTCGCGCGGATGCTGGAGGCCGACCCGGCCGAGCGGCGTCTGCTGTTCGAGGAGGCGGCTGGCGTTGGGCGGTTCCGCGAGCAGCGCAAGGAGGCCGATCGTCGGCTCGACAAGTCGCTGGTCAACCTCGCCCGGCTCGACGACGTCACGGCCGAGATCGATCGCCAAGTCCGCGGTGCCCGCAACGCCGCGACGCGTGCCAGGACATACCGCGAGTTGACGAGCCGCCAATCCGAAATCGTCCTCCGTCTCGCCCGCCACCGCTATCGACGTCTCGCCACCGAAGCCGAGGCGGCCTTGGACGCCCGGAACGAAGCCGTGGAGTCCCTCGCCGCAGCGGAAGAACAACTCACCGCAAGCTCCACCGAACAAACCGCCCTCCGCACCGCCTTCGACGACGCCGAAGCCGCCCGGCGATCGCTGGAGCTCGACCGTGTCCGCGCCGAAGCCGCTCGCCGCGAGGCCGAGCAGCGACTGACCTTCGCCCGCGAACGCCTGATCGACGCCGAGCGACGCCTGGCCGACGCACACGCCGAGCGTGACCGTCTCGCCATCGACGCGGCCGGCGAGACGAGCGCCGATGGTGACGCCGCCCCGCCGGTCGATGCCAAGCTCGAAGCCGACCACGCCTCCGCCGCCGCACGTCTTGCAGACCGCGAGGCCGACGCGAAGTCCTCCCGCGCCGACGCCGAACGCGCGGCGACCGCCGTCCGCGAGCTTGTCCTGCAGCGTGACACGCTCGCCTCGACCGTCGCCCGGCTGACGGCCACGCTCGAAGCCCGATCCGCCGCCGACGCGTCGCGTGCGTCGCGACTCACCGAGGCCGAGACCGAACTGGATGACGCACAGAAAGCTTCGGCCGACGCGAG
>JBCDKH010000090.1 GCA_038746835.1 Planctomycetota bacterium
CCCCCCCCCCACGGCTTCGAGTGGGTGGAAGGAACGATTCGTCCACCGAGAGCCTCGTCACCGGCATCGCGACGGGGCACCGAGCGCAGACGACACCGAGTCACCGACGCGAGCGCATCGCTCACTCTGAACTCGACCTCGCTACGCAGCTGCGCAGATGCGAGCCCGGCCCGCTTCTTTAGCGTCGTAGAGCGCCCGGTCGCAGGCTTCCATGAGCGATTCGAGGCTCGCTGGGATCGGGTGGCAGGTTTGCAGTTCGGCGACGCCGATACTCATCGTCTTGCGCTCGCCGTTGGGTAGCAACGCGGCGCTCGCATTGGCATAGTCGTCCGCGATGCGTTTCGCGGCTTGAGTCGCGAAGGCGGCTTCCGTCTGGGGCAGCAGCAGAATGAACTCGTCGCCGCCATAACGACAGGCGGCGTCCATCTGCCGGAGATTCGCCTGAATCGCGCGGGCGGCCGTCTTGATCAGGTCATCGCCGACGGCATGGCCGTGGGTGTCGTTGACCTGTTTGAACTTGTCGAGGTCGATCATCACGAGCGACAACGCAGTCGACTTGCGTGTTGCCTCCGCGAACAGCTGATTCCCGATGCGTTCGAAGCTGCGACGGTTGTAGCAGCCCGTCATCGCATCGAGGCTCGCCTCCCGCTCGGCGAGCTCTCGGGCGGATCGCTCGTCGGCGAGGTCGGTCGTCAGCCGTTGGGCTTGGTCTCGCAAGGTCGTCTCACGACGATGCCTCGCCACGGCCGTCTCGCCGGCGGCGAGGTTCTTGGCGATCGTCAGGGGCATCGTCTCGAGATACGCCCCAGCCTTGACGACGTAGTCGCACGCCCCGCCACGAATCGCACGACTTGCCGTGGCGGTGTCGTTCTGGCCGGTGAGCATCATGACCGGCAGCTCTGGAGCACGCTGCTGCAGGCTGTCGAGAATGTCCAGGCCGTTGCCATCAGGAAGGTTCACATCGCACAGCGCAAGCGCGTAGGGCGTGAGGTCGGCCACCTCATCGACTTCCTTGCAGGAGCCACAGATGTCGACCAGTCCTTCGCCAAACGCCTCTTCGAGTGTCTCGCCGATGAGCAGCTGCTGGTCGGGATCGTCCTCGATAAGGAGCAGCCGCTGGGCCGTGCTTGAGGTCGGTTTTGCGTTGCCGTTCGTGTCGGAGCTGTCCACCGTGTCCCCTTCCTGCGTCAACTCGGACGTACAATTCGCGTCGTCGTTTTGCGAACAAACGCTTGGAAATCTGGCGTTGTTGTCGAGTGCGTCCGTCATCCGAATTCAGGCAGCGTTGGGGATTGGGGAAGTCGTCTCTTTCTGCGGGCGGACGTGAAGCCAGTAGTCGGTGCTTTGCAGAACCGTCTCGATCAAACTGTCGGCATCTGCGGGCTTGACCTGAAACGCGTCGGCCTCGCATCCGGCGTCGCGGCCTTGCTGGGCGACGTCCTGCAGGCCACTCAGGATGACGACCGGGATGTTCCGTGTCCGCGGGTTTTCCTTGAGCCGCTTGACCGCTTCGAGCCCGCCCATGCCAGGCATTTCGACGTCCATGTAGATCAGGGACGGGAGCGGATCGCACGAGTCAAGAAAGGTCAGCGCCTCCTCGCCAGAGCCGCACTCGCTGATCGTCGGTGACGCTTCCTCATCACGGTGCTCTTCGGCGAGCTCAATGGCGTCGCGAATCAGGATGCGCAGGTCCACGTCATCGTCCACCACCAGAATGTGCGGATCCAGCCGACGCCCGGAGGCGGCAGTGAGCTGGCGGAGGCTGGGACCTGGCGCGGACACGACTGCAGTAAAAACTCAAGAACTTCAGGCAGCCAACGGCTTGGAGCTGTGCGGCTCAACCGCAAGGGTTGGTCGGGGCGGATCGTCGTGGACGGCATCTTCGTCGGCGACAAGGGTGCCCTCGTCTGGCTGCGGCGTCGTGGTCTTGGCTCCGATGTACGCGTTGCCGATGGTGAACCGGAACGTCGTCCCGCCTCGCACGCCAGGCTCACAACGAATGGCTCCGTCGTAGGTCTCGATGATCGCCTTCACGCCCGCCAGCCCGACGCCCTTGCCCGCGACGCCCTGGTGATTCGATCCTCGGCGGAAGGCGTAGAAGACGCGTGCTGCATCCTCGGCGCTGATGCCAATCCCCGTGTCACTCACGGCAATCTCGATGCCGTCGTCGACAGGTTTGCTGCTGACTCGGATCACGCGTTCCGGGCCGTCGCCCATGTACTTGATCGCGTTGTCGAACAGGTTTTGGAAGACCTGCCGAATGCGATTCTTTTCGACGTGAATCGTCGGCAGGTTCGACTCAAGCGCGAGCTCGATGTTCTTGTCGCGAAGGTCCTGCTCGAACACGCCGCGAAGCGACCAGACGAGGTCGTTGAGTCGGACGTTCTCGAACTCACCGCGAATGGAACGGATTCGGCTGAGTTCCAGAACCTCGCCGATGAGCTCGGATTCTGCCTCGACGTTGGTGCGGATGCGTTCGAGCCGCTGCTTGGCATCGTCTGTGAGCGTCTCGCCGTGCTTGCGGAGAATGCTGGCCGCCATGCCGTCGATGTTGCGTAGTGGCGCGTTGAGGTCGTGGCTGACGGCGCGGAGGAAGTCGCTCTTTTCTGCGATTTCTTCGCGAAGTCGCTTGGATGTGCCTTCCGCCTCACGCGTGCGCTCTGCGACAAGTCGTTCGAGGTTCAGATTCGTTTCAAGCAGCCGGGCCGTGGCATCGTCGGCGAGTTGCTTTTGCTCGCGCAAGCGGACGACCATGTTGTTGAACGTCTCGGCCAGCTCCGCTAGCGCTTCGCCGCGGAACTGGATATCGACAGTCTCGAATCTTCCAGCCGCAACGCCACGGCTGGCGACCGTGAGTTTTCGCAGCGGCAGGAACGCCCTGGAGACGAGCACGTAGACCAGCGGCAGCAGAATCGCCAGCGACGCGAATGCGACCCCGAAGATCTCGCGAAGCACCTGGGCCTTCGTCGCGGGAATCGCTTCGACGTCGTTCGTGGTGGCGAGCGACATGAAGGCCTGGCTCGTGTGTTCGGCCACGATCACCGACGTGATCAGCACGACTGCGATCACCAGGCAGCTCAGGCTGAGCAGCAGGCGATCCTGAACGCCGAAGAGCACGAGGCGGCGCTTGCGACGCGGCGTTGGCGTTTGCGGTTCGGATGGTGGCTTCGCGTCGGGTCGCATCGCTGGAAGGCTGCATCGACCGACGACCGGCGCGACTTAAGGCGACGCCTCAGCAGAAAGCTGCAACCATGACCGACGTGTCCTCGGCCGACGAGTCTGCAATCGAACGGATCGAGGCCAGACGGGTCTGGGTCATCGTCAACCCACGAGCAGGTCGCGGCCTGGCGGCGACGGTGGCCAGGACCATCGTTTCGGACCTTCGCCGTTCCGGCGTTGCGACGAGCCTGACGCAGACGCATCCCGCAGAGACCGTTTCTCCTTCGGGTGACCACGACGCCGTCCTCGTCATCGGTGGCGACGGCACCGTCCGTGCGGCAGTCGAGCGGCTTCTGCAACTCGGCATGGTCCCGCCGATCCTGCCCGTGCCGATGGGCACTGCCAACCTGCTCGGTCGACACCTCGGGCTTCGTCGCACGCTCTGGAACGTCGCGATGGACGGCGTTCGCGAGTCGGCGTCGAGGATCGTCGGCTCCGGGAGACTCGGCCGACGCGTCATGCGGATCGGTCGACGCACGCTGCTGCCGGGTCCGCGACGGCTGGCTAAGACGATTTCGCATGACGCTTGTCGGGCCCTGTCTCGCGGAATGGTCCGACGGCTCGACATCGGCCGCGTCGAGGGTCGCGGCCCATTCCTGTTGATGGCCAGCGTCGGGTTCGACGCGCAGGTCGTCGCAGAGCTCGATCGCCGACGATCACGCTCCCCTGGGCCGATTGGGCTGACCAGCTACGCCCTGCCCGCCGCGTCTGCTCTGCTGTCGCGCGATGTGCCGGCGATCACGGTCACGGTCGATGGCCAACGGGTTTTCGGACCGGCTCCAGCGATCGCGATGGTCGCAAACATGCCGGAGTACGGCGCAGGGTTTCCAATTGCCCCGGACGCGATATCGGACGACGGCCTGCTTGACGTGGTTTGCCTGCCGTGCGATGGCCCGATGGACGTCGTCAAGTGGTTCACGCTCGCGGCGATCGGCAGGCACGTTGATGCGGACGGCGTTGTCCGGGCCAAGGGGAGCGAGGTGACCATCGCGTCGAATGCGGAAGACACGCCCGTTCAGATCGACGGCGATCCGGGCGGTGTGCTACCCATCACAACGCGCGTAGAAAAGCACTCGGTGCCGTTCGTGTTGCTCCATCCGGACGGTAACTAAGCCCCGCTGATCCACGACGGTTCAGATCCACTTGTCGCGGATTTCGCGAATCTGGGCCCACTCTTCTTCGCGGTAGACCGGCGGGCAGGTGCCGCAGTTCGGGCAGACGCTGTCGAAAAAGGTCTCAGCATCTTCCGCGACGTCGTCAGCAGTTTGGCCCATGGCGAGGCGCGCTTCGAATCGCTCGTTGACCTCCATCGACAGCCGAAGTGCTTCCCGCCCGGTGTACTTGCGGACGTGGTTGGCCAGCTGCTTGTACCAACGCTTCGTCGGCTCGTCGGCATGCTCTGGCGGTTGGCAGTGCCGTTTGAGCGCGTGGCGAAAGCACTTGAGCTTCTCAGCCCAGGGCTTGTCCGGATCGCGCACGCCCAGCGTGACGTACTGCCCGACCTTGGCCGCCTCGTGCGTCAGGTCGTCGCATTTCTGCGAGGCTTCCTGAGCGACGCGAAGATACAGCTTCTCATCGAGGCCGATCTTCGGCATGCGCGGCAGCGTCGGATCGGCGATGACACGCTTCGCGAATGCGGTCTCGTTCGCGTCATGGGATAGATCGAGCGAACCCGTCGGCTTTTGAGCCTGCGGCTGGGCGGATGCATCGGCAACGGCCATCACAACTCCTTGAAGGAGGAACAAATCAACCGCCTGCGAGACACCACCCGCGGCGGCATCGGCCCAGCACTCTCAGGGCCGATCTCGGCAGAACACAACACGTCTGCTCTGAAACTGTACCTCATTTCGGTCTCGACACCAACCGAGTTGATGCAACACGAAGGCTCGATAATCCGACACGGCTCAAGAAAATCTCGCCGGCCGGTTGGCCCTCTGGCTCCTGCAGCCGATACCATGCACTGACGGAGGCTTTGTCGTCTCTGTCGCACGTTCCCATCACGGGTGTGACGGGCCTGCACGCTTCGGCGTGTCGGCGGGATGGATCAGCCATCCCGGTGACGCGAACGGGCGAGGCAGCTCTTCCCCGCGGGAGGAAAATGCAGCAGCGGCAGCGACTGGCACGCGAAGTGCCAAAGTCGCTGAAGCTCACAACCCTTTTCGACGGCAACCGCCCGTCCTGGCCTGCAAGAGAACATTCGTTTCCAATCGCAGTCTTCCGTTCAGCAGTCGAGCGACGCCAACGCTTCAACAGGCGTCCCGATCCGTTCCAAGTAGTTTCACATGTCGCGAGTCAAGCGAGTTAGTCGGTTATCCAACCAGGTCGCCCCGGCCGTCACCCTCGATCGGGACCGCCGCCGCGAGCGCCGCGGACCGGTGCGTCGGTCGGCCAAGGTCGAAGTCACCAGCGGCCTGTTCGGCGGGGAGCAGTTCGACGTCGTCATCCGCGACGCCAGCCTCGCCGGGAGTGCGTTCTACCTCAAGGAGTCTCTGCCCGTCGGCACGAAGCTCCGACTCACCGAGATCATCGACGAGCGCCCCCACCGCGCCTTCGTTGGCGAAGTCACCCGCACCCGCCCCATCAGCAACGGCCGCCATGAAATGAACGTCCGCTACGCCGAACGCACGGACGTGCCGGAAGTGTTCAAGGTGCTGGGCTGAACTCGGCAACGAGCCGCAACCGTCAGGGAGCGGGCTCAGCGAAGCTGATTTGTGAGTTCGACATCGCCTCCGGCGATTCCGCTCCATCGCGGTCGCGGCTCGTTCTCTGTCATGAGATCGACAGCTCCGGCGCTTGGTCGTTCATCACGCGCTTGGCGACCTCGCCCGCGACGCGGCCGGCGAGGGTTTCGAGGGCCTCCTTGAGGCGCGGGTCTCCTTCGAAGTTGGCGTGCGGTCGGCCGGTGTCACCGTGGACGCGCAGCTCGGGGAACATTGGGATTTCCGCCAGAACCGGCAGATCCATCGCCTGGCCCATCTTGCGGACGCCGCCCCGGCCGAAGATGTCGTGTTCCTGGCCGTCCGGGCCGGCGAAGTAGCTCATGTTTTCGACGAGGCCCAGCACTGGGCAGCCGAGCTGCTCGAACATCTTGGCCGCACGCGTTGCGTCGTCGATCGCCACCTGCTGCGGCGTCGCGACGATGATCGCGCCTGTCAGCGGCAGAATCTGACACAGCGTCAGCGGTACGTCGCCCGTTCCCGGCGGCAGGTCGATGACGAGGTAGTCCAGCTCGGGCCACTTCGTGTTGTCGAGAATGAGCTGCTTGAACGCACCGTGTGCCATCGGGCCACGCCACATGAGCGGTTTGTCCTGCTCGACGAGTGAGCCGATCGTCACGCCGTGGATGCCGTGGACGTGGTGCGGGAGGATCCGCTTCTTGTCCGCGTCGACCTTCGGCACGACGCCACGCACGCCCAGCATCGTCGGCATCGACGGACCGTAGATGTCGCCGTCCATCAGGCCGACGGTGGCGCCGGTGCGTTGCAGGCCGACGGCGAGGTTGACGGCGACGGTGCTCTTGCCCACGCCGCCCTTCCCGGCACCGACGGCGATGATGTTCTTGACCTGCGGCAGCGGTGGCTCGGTGAAGCCCTCTTGCTGAGGCGAGCCCCCCTTCGCCCGGCCGCCACGTGTGTCGGCCGAGAGTTCCAACTTCACGTCGCTTGCGCCGGCGTTCTTCAGGGCTGTCGTGACGCGGTTCTCGATTTCGTCCTTCATCGGGCACGCGGGCGTCGTGAGCTCGACATTGACGTCCACGACGCCGGTCTCGTCGACATCGCAGCGTTTGACCATGCCGAGGCTGACGATGTCCTTGAACAGCTCAGGGTCTTCGACGCCACGCAGGGCGTTCATGGCTTCGTCGCGCGTGATGGGCATGGCAACGGCACGGTATGTGGCAACGAGTCGCGGCGCTTCACAACCGACGCAACGCCGACGAAACTCTCAGGAACGTGCTTCGCGATCACGTCCAGGATCTGCTCCAACGCGTGCCGCTCCTGCCGGAGTCGGAGGCCCGGTTGCGTCTGGCCCGGGCCGGCTGGACGCAGCAGGAGCACGACGCGGCCGGTCGCGGATTGAACATCCAGCCCGGCGAGGAGGACGACGGTTGGCGATCGCCTGACCCCGTGACCCTGCGCGACGGAACTCGCCTGCAGCTTTTCAAGGATGGCGAGGCCGCCAAGGCGGCATTTCGGGCAATCGAAGACGCGCAGCACCGCATTCTGCTCGAGGTGTACATCTGGCCTGGCGACGAGACTGGGCGGCGATTCAGCGAACTGCTGGCCCAGCGTGCGTCGGAAGGCGTGCGCGTGTTCGTCATCTACGACGGCTTCGGCTGTCTGCTCACGAGCCGATCCATCTTCGACACGATGAGCCGGGCTGGGGCAAATGTGGTCGAGTTCCACCCGCTGAATCCGTGGCGGACCCGTTGGGGTTGGCGGCCGGCGAACCGGGATCATCGCAAGCTGCTGGTCGTCGACGACGACGTCGCGGGCATCGGCGGGTTGAACATCGGCAACCGCTACGCCGGCCGGTGGGTCGCGCCCGAAGCCGAGGTCGATCCCGAGACGATGTGGCGGGACGCGGGCGTCGGCATCGTCGGCCCGTCTGCCGGAATGTTCGCCGAGGCGTTCGCGAACACGTGGCGATACACGGTCCGCCGCGGCCCGATCAGGCGGACTCTGTTTTCGCGTCACCTGGACCTCGCCAAGCCGGCCAAGGGCACACGTCTTGGCAAGAGCCGCGAGATCAGCACGCCCGAGCCGGACGAAGGTCCGACGGGTGTGCTGAAGCATGGCCGCGACCTTGGCTGCCTGGCATCGGCACCGACCCTCTCGTCGCCGCTAAGGCCGTTTCTGCAGCAGATGATCTCGCAGGCGCGGCAGAGCATTCTGCTGACAGTGGCCTATTTCGCCCCGGACGATGCCCTGCTGGAAGCCCTGTCTGCCGCGGCGGCGCGGGGCGTGAAGGTCCGCCTGATGCTGGCCGGTCGCAGCGACGTCAAGCTGCTCGTTCTTGCCGGCCGGTCGTTCTACAAGCGTCTGCTCGACGCCGGCTGTGAGATCTGGGAGCGGCAGCACGCCATGCTCCACCAGAAGAGCATCGTTGTCGACGGCGAGCTGGTGGTTTTGGGCAGCACGAACCTCGACTACCGATCGATCGAGTTCAATCTGGAGCTGTCGGCCGTCGTCCGCAGCGAGGCCTTTGCCGGGCATGTGGCTTCGATGTTCGGTCACGATCGCGAGTTCGCCCGGAAGATCCACGCGTCCAGCTGGCGACGCCGGCCGTTTCGGGACAAGGCGATCCAGTGGCTCGTGAGCCGCCTGCGATACACGCTGTGACCTGCCAGAGCCTTGCCGCGGCACGATCCGGCGCTAGAGTGCCGGCCCGCTATTCAGGACCGACTCATGGCTGCCGACACTGCAACTCCGCTCGCTGCCCGTCCGGGCAAGACTTTCGATGTCACGATCACCAAGGCCTTGGGTCGTGAGTCCGCCCGCAAGACCGTCGAGCGGCTGTTCATGTCGGATCCCGAGTTCCGGGCCCCGATCGACGCCCGCGTCAAAAATCACAAGGACCGCCCCAAGCGTCGCGGCGGACGCATCTACACGAAGTACACCCGCAAGGTCCATCCCGACCTGCCCGTCGGTGCGTCGGCCAAGATTTCGGCGACCACGCAGCACGCCCGCGACCTGGCGAGCGTCGCGTCGTTTGTCGAAGTCAAGTAGCAGACGTCCCGACCCAAGCCGATTGAGATAGCTGCGACTCTGCGGGTCGCAGTGTTCGTTTATCCAAACGACCACTCCAGCTCGACGCCGCTGGAGACCATCATCCAGATGGCGATCCCCATCCCGATCGCGATCAGCGCCGCGATAACGCCCACAACAAGAAACGTGGTCCGCCACGAGTCGCGATGCCCAGGACCCGCGACGTCGTCGATGTCGCGTTCGATCTGATCGCAAGCCAAAACGAATCGCTTGCGATCGTCGAGCTTGCGGACGTCCATATCGTGGACGAGTTTGTTTCGAACCGTCGCCACGAAGCGGAGCTTCCGGACCGTGTCTGCCGGGAGACGCCGCTCGACGCTGCTGGTGAGTTCGTGCAGGCCCTTGCCCTGGGCGGCCAGGCCGTCGCGGAGACGGCGTTCGAGGCGCTTGGAGCGAGAGACAGCCAGTTCCAGATCGCTCACCGGCTGCCGAGCTCGAGAATCGTGAGCTGGTTAGGCCAGCGGAGCAGAATCTCGACGCGGTCCTTGTGCTCTTCCCACCTGCCGCCGTACGGCTGGATGGTGCCCTTGATGCGGACCGTACTGCCGGTCAGGACGCTGGCGATGTCGCCGCCGAAGCCGCGATCGAACTGGCCGCGTGTCGACTCGAAGCTGGCGAGCCCGAAATCCTTGGCCGCGACGCCCTCGAAGCGGACGTGCATGACCTTGCCGCTGTCGCTCCACTTCGCCTCGGCCACCCTGCCCGTGACGACGACCTCTTGCCCGAGGTGCTCGCGCAGCTGACTGATGTCACGCGCCTCGATCACCGGTGCCGCCTGCAAAGGCTTGGGCAGTTCCGCCGCGGCTGAGCTCGCGATGAGTGACACCGCAACGAGGACAAGAGTGAGCAGACTTCGCATCATGTTGAACGCACGTTAGGTCGTTTCGGGCATAGCGTTGCTCATGTCCTCTGACAGCGACTCCTTCGACGGAGACGCAGACGGGCACGAGTTCGAAGGCGGCGAACGGATCGACGCGGTCCCGTTGTTCCCGCTGCCGGGTGTCGTGCTTCTGCCGGGGGCGATCCTTCCGTTGCACGTGTTCGAGCGGCGATACCGCCAAATGACGCGACACGCGGTCGAGCCCGGCTACGACGGCCGACGCCTGATTGGCATCTGCCGGGTCAAGGGCGAGCCCGACCCGATGAGCGAGGTGACGCCGATCTACGACGTCGCCTGCGTCGCCCGCATCATCGACCATCAACGTCTGCCCGACGGCCGATTCAACGTGCTGGTCCAGGGCACGGCCCGCGTGCAACTCGACGATGAGGCCGAGCTGTTCGAAGAGGTTTATCCCGGCGAGCCGCTGATGTACCGGCGGGCCGATCTGGAGGTGCTGTCGTGCAAGGGCGCGTTCGAGATCGACCTGGGCGACGCCCGCGAGCGGATGCTCAGCATCTGCCGCCGTCCGCCGATCCTGGGCACACCGGTCGCGGGACAGCTCGAAAAGCTCTTCACCAGCCCGTTGCCGACGACGCGTTTGGCGGACGTGTTGGCTTTCGACCTTCTCGACGATGCGGACGTGAAGCAGGAGCTACTCGAAGACCTCGACGACCGCCACCGCACCGAACGCATCGCCGCCCTCCTCGACGAGCAGTTCCCCGAGCCCGACTCGATCAAGAAGCTCGGGGATCGATTTAAGGTGGACGAGTGAGGGAAGTCAGAAAGCTTGAAGGAGGAAGCTTGAAGCTTGAAGCTTGAAGGACCAGAATCGGAGTCTTCGGGCTTCAAGCTTCCTCCTTCAAGCTTTCCGGCCCGAAGCGTCCTTCACGTCGACATGGACGCTTTCTTCGCGTCGGTGGAGCAGCGGGATGATCCGTCGTTACGGGGCAGGCCGACGCTCGTCGCGGGGCGACCGCCGAGGGGTGTGGTACAGGCAGCGTCATACGAGGCGCGGGCGTATGGGTGCCGGAGTGCAATGCCGACGGGCGAGGCGGTTCGGCTGTGTCCGCACGAGCGGATCGTCCGAGGCAACTTTGCCAAGTACCGAGAGGCGAGCGGGCGGGTCTTTGCGATTCTGCGGGAGTTCACGCCGCTGGTGCAGACGCTGAGCATCGATGAGGCCTTCCTCGACGTCACCGGCAGCCAACGGCTCTTCGGCGACGGTGAGACTATCGCTCGCGAAATTCGACGCCGCGTCCTTGAGACGACCGGCCTGACGTGTAGCGTCGGCGTTGCGCCCAACAAGTTCCTGGCAAAGCTCGTCGGCGGACTAAAGAAGCCCGACGCACTGTTCGTCGTCACGCCCAATCAGGTGCTCGACCTCATCGGACCACTTGCGATCGAAGAGATGTGGGGCGTCGGTCCGGCCGCGGCACGGCGGCTTAGGCGATTCGGCGTCAAGACGTTTGCCGACCTCCGCGAGCTGCCAGACAATTTCTTCGTCGACCATCACTTCGGCCTGCGGCTCAAGCAGCTCGCGTTCGGCATCGATGAACGCCCCGTCGTCCCAGAACGCGAGGCCAAAAGCATCGGCCACGAGCACACATTCGGCGAAGACGCCACCGACTGCGACGCCCTTCGCGACGAGCTGCTCGCCCAGGTCGAACACGTCGCGAGCCGGTTGCGCCGGGCCGGACGGACGGCACGGTCCGTCACGCTCAAGCTGCGTCATGGGCAGACCTATCGCGAGTTCGAGACCTTCACCCGTCGCACGACGTTGCCCGACCCGACGGATCGGACCAGGCCGCTCTGGGAAGCCGCCCGTGACCTGTTCGACGCCTGGGCGCAGACAAGCTTTCGCCCAGTACGACTGATGGGCGTGCAGCTGGCAGACCTGCACGATGCGGGTGCCGAGTCGCAGTTGGACCTGTTCGATCGAGCCGACACCACGCTCGACAAGACCCTCGACCACGTGCGCGACCGCTTTGGCTCGGGAGCGATCGGCATGGGGCTCCGGCAGCGATGAGGCGCCCAGTTCGTCATCCTGAGCGAGCGCAGAACAAGGCGAGGTCCCTCGGCTTCGCTCGGGATGACGGAGGTGGTGGTTGACCCGCTCCTACGCTGTTCCCGTGACTGTTGCTGAACCCGCGGGTGCTGTTTCCCGCACGTCGAACGGAGAGAACGCGAACGGGCTGTCGGACGAGACGTCGATCCGCTTTCGCCGATCCAGCGGACGGCGGTACCGCAAGTACCGCCAGACCGCCCGTGAGCTGGATAAGGCCAGCAAAGAGAAGGACGTTTCCGACGACGAGCTACGCGAGCGGCTGGACGAAGCACGCCGTCAAGGTTCACGCGAAGGCGTCATTGTCAGCCGCCGACGCAGCGGCAAACGCAACCGCGGCTTTGGCCAGCTTCTCAGTGCGTTCTGGCAGCTGCTTGGAAACCAGCGGACACGCGTTGTTGCGGCACTCGTCGTGAGCGCCGCAGGCACGCTGTTCGCCCTCGCTCCGCTCTACGCGCCCAAGCTCGTCATCGATTACGTGATGATCGGCGGCGTCGACACGCGACCGGGCTGGTTGACCGGTTTTCTGACGTCCGTCGGCCTCAGTGCCGACAGCCGGCTCGGCCTGCTCTACTGGGTCGTCGGCGTCAGCATGGCTCTGGCGATGGTGACGCTGGTCATCACGCTCTGGAGCCGGTGGCAGGCGACGCTCGCGAGCAAGCAGACGAGCGTTGCGGCTCGGCGCGTCGCCTTCGATCACGCTGTGCGGCTGCCGCTGCATCGCGTACACGACATCAAGTCGGGGGGCGTGGCGAGCATCCTGCGAGATGATGCTGGCAACGTCGGCGAACTCGTCTTCAGCTTGCTCTACAACCCGATGAAGGCGGTTGTACAACTGGTCGGCTCGCTGGTCATTCTGGCCCTGATTCGTTGGGAGCTTCTGCTCGGGGCGTTGCTCGTGCTGCCGGTCGTTTGGATGACGCACCGAACGTGGATCAATCGCATCCGCCCGCTGTGGCGGGACATTCGCTCCACGCGGCAGGTGACTGATGCCCATGCCACCGAGGCCTTTGGCGGGATGCGTGTTGTCCGCACGTTCAACCGCCAGCGCGGCGAGGCCGTGAGCTTCGCAGCGAACAACCACCTCATGGCGCGGCAGGAGCTCTACACGTGGTGGTGGATGCGCGGCATCGACGCGGCCTGGCAGGTCATCATCCCTTTAGCAACTGCTGGACTGCTGCTCTTTGGCGGCATCCTCGGCACGCGACTCGGCGACGACGGCACACCTCGCCTCACCCCGGGCGACCTCACCGCTTTTCTGGCGTACCTGCTGGGCCTGCTTCAGCCGATCGCCATGCTGGCCACCAGCGCGACGGGTTTGCAGAACCAGCTTGCCGGGCTCGATCGCACGCTCGACCTCCTCGACGAGTCGCCCGAGTTCGGCAAGTCCACGGAAGACAAGCCCAGTGTCCGCAAGGCGGACGTCGCAGGTCGTATCACGCTGAACGACGTCGGCTACGCCTACCCACTGCAGTCCGGCGACCTCGGCGACGACGAAGTGCACCTCGGCGAGCCGGTGTTGTCCGGCGTCTCGCTCGACGTGCCGCCCGGCACCACCGTCGCGCTCGTCGGCCCGAGTGGTGCGGGCAAGACGACGCTGTGCAACCTGATCGCACGTTTCTTC
>JBCDKH010000091.1 GCA_038746835.1 Planctomycetota bacterium
CGCGACCGCTCGATCGCCGCAAACTGTCCGCCCGCGTGCCGCGGCAGCGGTGGCAGCAACGCGAGGTCGTCATCGAGCTGGTGTCGAAAGTCGAGCACTAGCGACAAACGTATGCGTGGACCGGTCCGAGCTGTATCGATGAGCACGCCCGTGAGCCCCGTGGGTGGGAGCGGGGTTTTAGATAGTCGGTCAGAAACCCACGCTCACCCATTGGGCTCGCCAAAATCAAGAGATATCCGCGAGCATTCCCTCGACCGCAAACGCGACGCCTTCGGGGAGTTTGGGGGCGTCGCGCTCGAAGAGCACTTCGTGGCTCATGTGCGTGAAGAGCGTCCTTGCCGGCTGAAGGTCGTCGACGACTTCCAACGCCTCGTCGATGGTCAGGTGCGTCGGGTGCTTGCGCCACTGCAGGGCGTCGATGACGAGCAGGTCGAGCCCGCGAAGATGCTCGCGCGCTTCCGTCGGCATCGCGTTGCAGTCGGTGCAATACGCCAGGCTTCGGCCGCCGACGTCGACGCGGAAGCCGAGGGCGTCGACGTTGCTGTGCGGGTATCGAACGGGCGTCCAACGCATCTCGCCGATCTCGAACGGGCCGTCGATCGTCCTGGCTACGAGCGACGGCCGAAAGAGCTTCGGCGAGCCTTCGCCGGGCTTCAGGAAGGCGTACGGAAACATTCGCGACAGCGTGCCGTGCGTCTGTGCGTCGGCCCAGAGGTCGAGGCTCGTGCCCTTGAGTGCGTTGAACCGTCTCAGGTCGTCCAGGCCCGCAATGTGATCCGCGTGGGGGTGCGTGAAGACGACGGCATCGATGTCGGTCACGTCGTTGTCGACGCACTGCAGCCGGAGCTCGGGCGTCGTGTCGACGAGAACACTCGTCTCGCCGTGGGTGACGACGACGCTGCACCGTGACCGGCGATCGCGTGGGTCGGCGCTCGTGCACGTCTCGCACCGACAGCCGATCATCGGCACGCCGGCGCTGGTGCCCGTGCCGAGGAACCGCAGCGACAGCCCCGCACTCATGGCGTGGCCGGTCTGGTCGCGGGACCAGCCTGATTGACCGGATCGGCCTCGCCGTTGCGTTCGCGGGCGAACTCGCGGAGCTGGCCCTTTTCGATCAGCGGGCGCCGCGTCACGTCTTCCAGCTCTGCGGGGCCGAATGGGCGCTGATACGTCGGTGCTGGCTCGAAGCCTTCGGGCGGACGAACGATCGCAAAGCCAAGAATCACCGTCAGGACGCTGAAGAGCATCAGCGCAGGCACGACGTACTTGCCGGGGATGGAGTACGGGTCTTCGCCGTGCACGGAGCAACGCTACGCGACGCACGGACGAGACGGGCCAAATCTGGCTACGCGGTCGCGGCCTTCTTGCTCGACTTCTTCGCGGTCTTCTTTGCCGTTTTCTTGGCAGCCTTTTTCTTCTTGGGCTTCTCCGGCTCGAACTCGATGTGTTCGACGGGCAGCGGGCCGTAGCTGTCTGCGGGTTTGCCAGTCATCTTGCTGACGAGGTGATGGCTCTCCTCGACGCGTTTGCGCAGTTCGGGCAGGAGCGTGTTGATGTAGTCGAGTTGGTCCTTCGGAAGCTTGCGGACCATCTTCGTGCTGCGGCACTTGGGAAAGTTGCTGCAGCCAAGGAACGGGCCGCGTTTCGAGTCACGCAGCAGCATCGGGGCGCCGTCCTTCTCGCACAGAATCGTCGTCTCGATCGGCTCGATCTTCGGCGGCAACGGCTCGTCGTTCTTGTCGAGTGCGACGATGAACTTGCACTCGGGGTAGTTGCTGCACCCAAGGAAGCTCCCGAAGCGACCTTTGCGTTTGATCATCGGGGCGCCGTCGAGCGGGCAGTTGTACTCGCTCTCCTCCCGCAGCATCGGCTTGCCGAACGGGTCGACGGGCTTGGTGACGTTGATCTCGCGATCCTCCGCCGCCAGGAAGAAGCCGTTCTTGCCGATGCGGTAGACGAGCTTCGCACCGGTCTCCTCGTCGACGTACGGCGACGGCATGCCGCCGGCGTGGTCAAGCTTCTCCAGGGCCTCATCGATGCCGCTGTGGAACGGGCCGTAGAACTCCTTGAGCAGTGCGATCCAGTCGGTCTTGTGCTCCTCGATGCCGTCGAGCTTGTCCTCCATCTCGGCGGTAAATCCGACTTCCATGATGTCGGGGAAGGCCTGCATCAGCTTGTCGGTGACGACCTTCCCGAGCAGCGTGGCGAAGAACGACCGGTTCTGGTTGAGGACGTACTCGCGCTTCTGAATCGTGTCGATGATCGACGCATAGGTCGACGGCCGACCGATGCCGAGGCTTTCGAGCTCCTTGACAAGCGAAGCCTCGGTGAACCGTGCCGGCGGCGAGGTGAAGTGCTGCTGCGGCCGGATGTCGGCGGCGAACATCGGCATGTTCTTTGCCAGTTCCGGCAGGAGCTGATCGTCGCTCGTCACGCCGCTGACACGCATAAACCCGTCGAAGACCAGCTTGCGTCCGCCGGCGCGGAAGATCGCGGTGCCGGCGTCTGTGTCGCTCTTGATGCGGATCGTCGTCTGGTCGAACTCGGCCTCGGTCATCTGGCAAGCGAGGAACCGCTCGTAGATCAACCTGTAGAGCTTGTAGTCGTCCGGGCCGAGCTTGCCTTCGAGGTTCTTCGGACTCGCGACGACATCCGTCGGGCGGATCGCTTCGTGGGCTTCTTGGGCGTTCTTGTTGCGGCTGGCGAATTGCCGGGGCTTCTCTGGCAGGTAGCGGTCGCCGAAGTGATTGCCGATGAACGTGCGGGCCATCTCCGTCGCCTGCGGCGAGAGGTTGGCCGAGTCCGTCCGCATGTACGTGATGTACCCGGCCTCGTAGAGCGACTGGGCGACACGCATCGTCCGGCTCGCGCCGAAGCTGAGCCGACTCGACGCCGCCTGCTGGAGCGTGCTGGTGATGAAGGGCCCCGGCGGACGGCTGCGGGTGCGTTTGGTCTCGATCGACTCGACGCTGAACGGCGGCGTCTGGCCGAGCCGGCCGACGACCTGCTTCAACGTCGCGGCCGGACCTTTGCCGTCAGGATTCTCGGTCTCGGCAATTTGCTCGACATCGAGGCCCAGTGCGGCAGCGACGTCACGGGCCTGCTCGGCGTTGTCGATCTCGAACTTCTCGCCCTTCCACTCGACGAGGTCGGCCGCGAACGCGCCGTGCTCGCCGAGCCACACCTGCTGAGCCTTCTTCGCCGGCTCGGCACCGTCTTCGCCTGACTTCAGAAAGTCGCGCCAGGCCTCTGCCAGTTCGGGCTTCTGCTCGGTCGTGAAAATGCCGCCAATCTTCCAGTACTCGTCGGGGACGAAGGCCTCGATCTCGCGCTCGCGCTCGACCACCAGCCGGACGGCCACGCTCTGCACGCGGCCGGCACTGAGGCCGCGCGCAACCTTCCGCCACAGGACCGGCGAGATTTCGAAACCGACGACGCGATCGAGGATGCGCCTGGCCTGCTGGGCGTTGACGCGGTCGATGTTCAGTTCGCCCGGATTGGCAAAGGCCCGGTCGACGTCGGCTTTGGTGATGGCGTTGAAGACGACGCGCTTGATGCGATCGTCCTTGAGCTTGAGCGCCTCCTTGATGTGCCAGGCGATGGCTTCGCCCTCGCGGTCGAGGTCGGTCGCGAGCCAGACAGTGTCGGCGTCCTTGGCGGCCTTCTTCAATTCCGTGATGACCTTGCCCTTGCCCTCGATGATTTCGTACTCGGGCTCGAACGTCTCCAGGTCGACGCCCATGCCCTTTCGAGGCAGGTCGCGGACGTGGCCGACGGAGGCCTTGACGACGAAGTTCGGGCCGAGGTACTGGTTGATCGTCTTGGCCTTGGCGGGGCTTTCGACGATGACCAGATCCTTCTTGCCGTTGCGGGAAGTGCCATTGTCGGCAGTTGCGGGCATCAGTCGGGTATAGGCATGCCGGTTCGTCGAGGTTCGATCGGGTCAGTCGAACAGGCCACGCAGACCGCGTTGGAGGAGCCCGGCTCCGGCGTTGTCGATCAGCGCCGCGACGGCCCGTTCGGCAACTGCGTCGAGCTCGCCGGTGGCGTCCACGCGCGGCGCTGGCGTCGTGCCGTCGAACCGCAACGTTACCCCGTCGCCCAGCAGCGTCTGGAACGGGTTCTCGCCGAACAGGTCGACGAGATCACTCGGATTGTCACCGGCCCACTTCTCGATCAGGCTCGTCGGCATCGTGGCCGACATGTTCAGGGCCAGCGACTCGATGTCGACGTCGCCGGTGAAGGTCAGCGGATACCGCGTCGGGTCATCTGCCCTGCCCTGTCGCGGGTCGGCCAGCGCGATCGTGAGCGTCGTTATTGCAGTGCCGCCCGAAAAATCGACCCGGCCGTCGACGTCGCCGCGAACGGTGTCGAGTTGCGTTTTGACGTAGTCGCTCAGCTGGAGGCGGCGCTCGACCAGGCCGTCGATGTCGAGGCCCGGAATCTGTCGCGCTCGGCCCGCCTTTGCCAGCACGGCCTGCCGGGCTTGTCCCGTGAGCTCGTCTGCAAGTGCAGGAACCACGTCGTTGTCGACGGCGAGCTCGCGAATCGCGTACTCGACGCTCGCGATCGATTGCCCCAGAGCGGCCGTGTCGATGCGGGCGGCGTCGACGAGCGTGACATCGAGCAAGCCGCTGGCCGACTGCGGATCGGTCATCACCGGATGCACATAGCGTCCAAGCGCGTCGGCCAGGCCGCGGTTGAGCTCAACCCCGCTCGTCAGCGGCCCTGCGGGCACGTCGATGAAGCCGGTCTCGGTGTCGAACGCAATCGCGGCGAGCGTGACGCTGCCGTTGTTGACCGTGGCCGTCGCGTCGTCGGAGATGACGAAGCGTGTGCCTTCGGCGGCGAGCGACATCGTCGCCTCGGCGACGACCGCGGGTGATGTCACCGCCAGGCGCACGTTCTCCGCGTTGCGATCCAGGTCCACGACGCCGATGTCGACGGCAACGTCGGCCACGTCCGGCACGTCGAGCCGGAGGCCGACGTCGGAGAACTGCTCGGTATTGGCCGGATCGAGCGTCAAAAATCCCGCGAACGTCGCTTCGGCCAGCTCTGTCGGCTCGGCGTCGACGGCTTCGAGGTCTTCGTAGACGACATCCCTCGCGACGCCGTCCACCCGCACGCCGAGTCGGCCGCCGCGGTCGATGGTCCGAAGGCGTCCACGATCGACTCGACCGGCGTAGCGGACGCCCTCGAACGCGACGAAGTCCCGCAGGTGACGCTGCAGCTCATCGGCCGACGTCTCGAACTGCACGTCCAACGCCGCCAGCGACGGCCCGCCGCCTTCGGCTTTCAGGAACGGCAGATCGACGTCGATGGCGACGTCGCGGAGGGCGGGAATTGTTCCAAACTCGTCTTGCACATCGAGGTCAACATCCGCCGAGGCGCTGGCCGTTCCTTTGGGTGCGACCAGCTTGATCTCCGTCACTCTTGCGAGGCGTTGACCGTCGAACTCGCCGATGTCGCCAGCGATGGTCAACTGTGCCGTCTCCGCCGCGTAGCCCTCGCCATCTGCAGGATCGATGCGAAGGTCGGCGACGCGAAAGGAACCTGTCACCGCCTGCCCGGGACCGTCCAGCTGGAGGCTTCCCGTTGCGATGCCGCTAGGCCGGACGACCAGGTCTGTCTCGACGGCGGAAGCCAGCAGCGACATCGCTGCGAGATCGACATCGTTGAGCGTGAGCGTCTGCACGATGTCGGCGGGCATGCCATTCAGATCGCCCGCAACGGTGACTTTGCCGGCCGGCTTGGCGTTGACCGAAAGGTCGATCGACACGTCGTTCGTAAGTGAATCGTCCGCGACAGTGACCTGACTGTCTCGCACGAGGGCGGTGACGTACGGCAGACCGAATCCGGTGTCGTCGCGTAGCAACTCGCCCGCCTCATCGACGCGCTGGACGGTTGCTTCGAGCCTTCGGATGTCGAACTGGCCGGTGACAGCGACGGGCTCGGAGCTGTCGTCGAACGGGCCGACGAGTCGTTCGAGGTTGGTCGTGTTGTCGGGGTAGACGTGGACGACGGGGAAGTTTGCGTCGATGGTGACGTCGCCGAGGTCCAGGTCGCCGCCGAAGGCGATGCCGATGAGATCGCTGGCGGTGAGCGATGTGTCGAGCTTTGCAAGCTCCAGCACCCGCCTGGCTTTGTCGTCCTCGACCATGGTGCCCTCGAGAGTGAGGCCGCTGCCCCAGCCGATGGAGAGCTTGCCGAGGTCGACGCTGCCGTTGATCTGGCCCTCGATGAGGTTCGCGACGAACCGGTTGCCCGGACCCGTCGAGAGGAGTGTCGGCCCGAGTGCGACGAGCCCGGCCAGCAAGATGACCAGCACGCCCGATGCGACGAACAGCCGTCGCTTCCACCGCCCTTTTCGTCGCATGGGCGTCGATTCGGCTTCGTCGGCCTGTGCCGGTTGGTCGGGAACGTCGGCCATGCCGCGAGCGTATCGAAGTGTGCCAAGACGCGTGAAGCCTTATCGGCCGCTTTGACCGACGCGACGCTTCGATCATAATGCTCGGCCACCACTTCCCGGCCCCAGAGGCCACACCCAACCGCCGAATCCGTAAGAAGATGCCCGACAACCAGAATCATCATCCTGCCAAGGACGACCTCATCCTCGTCTGCGGTGCCGGCGGCTTCATCGGCGGCCACCTGATCGCTGACCTCCGCGAAAAGGGATACACCAACCTCCGCGCTGCCGATCGCAAGCCGTTCGAAGGCTGGTACCAGAAGTTCGACGACGTCGACAACCACGTCCTCGACCTTCAGGAGCTGCCGGCTTGCCGCACAGCTGCTGAGGGTGCCCACACCGTCTTCCAGCTCGCCGCTGACATGGGCGGGATGGGCTTCATCGAAAACAACAAGGCCCTGTGCATGCTGAGCGTGCTGACGAACACGCACATGCTCATGGCCGCCAAGGACACCGGCACGCAGTCGTTCTTCTACAGCTCGTCGGCCTGCGTCTACAACGCCACCAAGCAGACCAACGCAGACGTCACCGCGCTCAAGGAGGAAGACGCCTATCCCGCCGACGCCGAGGACGGCTACGGCTGGGAAAAGCTCTTCAGCGAACGCATGAGCCGGCACTTCCGCGAGGACTTCGGCCTGCGCACCCGCGTAGCCCGCTTCCACAACGTCTACGGCCCCCACGGCACCTACGACGGCGGCCGTGAGAAGGCCCCCGCCGCGATGTGCCGCAAGGTCATCAAGGCCAAGCTCACCGGCGAGCACGACATGGAAATCTGGGGCGACGGGAAGCAGACGCGCTCGTTCATGTACATCACCGACTGCCTCGAGGGCGTTCACAAGATCACCGACAGCGACATCCTCGAACCGATCAACCTCGGCAGCAGCGAGCTCGTCAGCATCAACCAGCTCGTCGACATCGTCGAAGACCTGGCCGGCATCAAGCTCAACCGCCACTACAACCTCGACGCCCCCAAGGGCGTCCGCGGCCGCAACAGCGACAACACCAAGATCCACGACTACCTCGGCTGGGAACCGAGCGTCGCCCTTCGCGACGGCATGGAGAAGACGTACAAGTGGATCTACGACGAAATGAGCAGCGGCCGCGAGAGCGTGGTCAATGTCGCGTGATTGACAGACGTGCTTGGGATCGATTTCTACAACATCAGGGAAAGCACTTATCTCGGATGTCTCCCGACAGTCCTGCTGGCGGTCTTGATTATTCTGGTCCTGGTGGGATTGCTCTGGATCGTCGCTGTCAGCCTCTGACACAAAGGTCACGACGCGTCGTGCGGCGGCAACGGATGGTCCAGGTCCGGCAATCGCACACTAATTGAACCAAGCTGCGAAGGTGAAGAAATTGCCGCGCGTCAGGCGCTGGAGTCGCTCGATGCTGTCGCCGGTGGCGACGTTGCCCTCTTCGAGGTACGGCACTGCGGCGGTGCCCTGGAACCAGAGGAGCACGTCGGTCTCTTCCTGCTCTTCGAAAACGCGTTTCAGGTTGATTCCGCGTGTCTCGGACTCGATCCGCCAGAAGGGCAGCAGGCGTTCGCCGTTGAGGACGTCTTCAATGTCGTCGAGGAAGACGAGCCACCCGTCGATGATGTCGTCGGTTACTTCGATGTTCGGAAACGCGGCCGACTGGTTTGCGTTCGGAATCCACTCGCTGCCGTCGTCCGTTTCAGCACGGATCAGCTCAAACATCCGTCGCGACCCGGCAGCCGCTTCGAGGAAGTGTTCGCGGGCGGAGAGCAAACGCTCGCGATCGCGAACCGGGAACTGAAGCAAATGCACCGCGGCGATCAGGTCGGTGATGTTGTCGAATGAGAACGATGGGTCGCTGGACTGAAGGAAATCGAATGACTGTTCGGCGTTGGCAAAGAGCAAGTGCCCGCAATGGTCGAACCAGCGGCTGGCGTCGTGGGCCAGCATGAGGTCGGCAAAGCCCTCGATCAGATGCGTGTAGGCGATGAGCCACTCGACGTCGGCGTCGTCGAACTCGATGACGACTTCGCTGATCGCTCGCTCCCTCGCGGCAGTCAATGCAGCAAACTGCTGTTGCCACTCAAGCTGATACTGACGCACGTCCTCTCGGTATTGCTCACGCTCTTCGGGCGTGGCATCGCGGCCAGGAGCCTCCGGTTGCTCGAGGCCATCGAGGCTTTCGAGATCACGCTGGTCGACGCGGATGTTGACCCAGCCGAGTTCACGGAGGATTGGCATGAGACGTTCGCGGTCCCCAGAGCTGCCGTCACCGTCGAAGTCGAACCCGATCGACGCGAGCGGCAGCGCGACGCGGACCGGGCCGTCGATCTCCTGCAGGATCGTTCGGGCTTCGGCTAGTGTAATCGCGAAGCGGTCGATCGCTTCTGCGATGGCGGCAGGCGTCGCGACATCGGGTTCGTCGTTCATCGGGACCGGCAAGCGAAGAAACGGCACACTTTCGGCAACGTCACCACGCGGGCCCATCGCGTGGAGATCTCTGCCGAGCGTCTCGACGCCGGAAAGCACGGTCGCGACACCGAGCGCGAAGCGGACGTTCGCCTCGTCGCCGTCGTTCGCGTCCAGCTTTGCCGTGAGCGTCGCAACCGCCTGCGTCGGCGGCTGTGTCGCGAGCACGTCTGCCGGGTTCGCTTCGGACGTCGCAGTCGTAGCCACGAAAACTACCAACGCGACGAATGGAGCCGTCAGTCTCATGGCGGCATGCTCGCAGGTCGCGGGGCTCGTCACAACGACGAGTCCGCTACCTTCTGCCACAGTGCCTGAGACAAAACGGCCAGGCTCGAAGGCGAAACAGCGTCAGCTCCAGCGACGGGCTCGCATCCTGCGTTGCGTCGCGGACATCCCGAAAGGACGCGTCTCGACCTACGGCAGCGTCGGGGCTGCGTGTCAGACCGGGCCCCGTCAAGCTGCGGCGGTGCTGTCGCTCGATCCGGGGGCGTCGGACGTGCCGTGGCACCGCGTCGTCGGTGCGGGCGGGCTGCTGCGGATCGTCAACCCGGTCGGCCACAAGGAGCAGCGCGAGCGACTCATCGCGGAGGGCCTTGAGCTCACCGATCGTCGCGTTCAGGCGTTCGACGACGTGTTCGTCGACATGTGCGACCTGGAGTGAGCTGGATACCGCTGCTTACCACCGCAAACGAAATCGGGCGAGAGGCACGTGATGCCTCTCGCCCCGCTCTCTCACATCGACGACTGCCCCCGACATCAATGCTGACGCCGACGCAGCATGCACAGGCCAAGCAGGCTGACCGCCGCCACGGAGGTCGGCTCGGGGATCACCGCGCCGTCGACCAGAAGGACGTTGTCGATCAAGACGTCCGGCGACTGGTTGAAGTTGAACGAGAGGAACCGCAGCGTGTCGAACGAGTTGCCGGCAGCGACGGTGTCCTTGCTGGTTGCGTCGTCGAAGACCAGCACGCCGTCGATGTAGATGTCCGCCGTCGCGGAGGCCACGCTGGTCGTCGTGCCACCGAAGCCCGTGTACGACTCGCTGGACGTGCTGTTGTTGGCGACGATGGTGAATCGCACGGCCTCGCCGCTGGAGTAGGCGTTGCTGACGGACTCGTCGCCGCTGGTGCTGTCGGCGGTGATGTTGCCCTCGTTGATCTGGAAGTCGAAGATCGTGTTGGCATCGCCCGAGCCGTCGTTCTGGCCGAGTCGGATCACGAAGAAGTCGTTTGCGAGGCTCGAATCGTCCGTTTCGAAGTAGTCGAAGCTGAGCGTCACGACGTCGGACCCGCCCAGGCCGGCTGCGCCGAGCAGGAGGTTGCTGCTTCCGCCAGCGTCGTCGTCGAGCCGGACGGCCTGATTCGTAACGCCCAGACCAAAGACGTCGGCGGCATCAGCGACGACCTCGAGGGTCGAGCCAGAGTCGACCGCCGTCCCGCCGTTCCACGGCGGGCTGTCGGGCAGACCGCCGAGCGTGTCGTTTTCGAAGTCGTCGCTGAGCAGAGCGGCGTGTGCGGAGCCTGCGAGGGCGATCGAGATCGCGGTCGCGGCGGAGAAGATGGTGCGATTCACTGTTACCTCCTGAGGGAAATGAAGCTGGACCACGTCGGGTCCGCAGCGGCTGGTTCGGAGCCCACTGGACCTGAACATAAACCGTGCGGCTCAGCCGGCAATGATGTTGTGCGAAAATCGATTGCTTGAAAACGCGAGCGGGGTAGGGTGAACGACCGTGTCAGGCGTCGTCCGGGTCCATCTCGATGTGCCGATGGAGCAGACGTTCGGTCCAGAGATTGCGCTCGGGGTCAGTCGCTTCGCGTTGGCGAGCGATCGACAGTGGCTGCTGAGCGTGCCGGACTGGCAAGAGCCCATGCCCGAAACCACTTCGACAGGCCAGCAATGTTCGGACGTCGGGATCATCACTCGCGCCGCGACGGATCATCAGGATAACCTCATTGCCGACCGCGGCATCCCGGCGGTGAACGTCTCGGGCGTCCTGCGCTCGTCGAAGCTACCGCGCGTTCAATCGGACGACCATGCGTGCGGCGTTCTGGCTGCGGAGCACCTCATCGACCGCGGCTACACACGATTTGCCGCCGCCTTCATCGACGGTCAGGTTTGGCGAGACCGAGCCGCCGGTTTTGCCGCGCGGGTCCGCCGGCAGGGGCATCACTGCACGCTGTTTCGACTCGGCAGCGTTGCGCCGTCGCAGCACGGTTCGCTCACTGCCCGGCTCGCTGAGTGGTTGGAGCGTTTGCCCGAGCCGACGGGCGTGCTGGCGGTGAGCGATCTGATGGGGCGACGGCTCAGCGATGCCTGCCGGCTGGCGGGTCTGCGGGTCCCGGACCGTGTCGCACTCATCGGCGTCGACAACAGCGAGCTGATGT
Source organism: Planctomycetota bacterium (assembly GCA_038746835.1). NCBI lineage: Bacteria > Pseudomonadati > Planctomycetota > Planctomycetota bacterium. Next base: position 11,298 of record JBCDKH010000091.1, read on the forward strand.
GCCACCTGGCCGATCCGCCTCTGACGAGCGTCGACATCAACGCCGAGCAGATCGGCTTCAATGCCGCCGCCATTTTGGATCGATTGCTTCGTGGCGAGCCCGTCCCAACCACGCAGATCGTCCCGCCGCGCGGTGTCATCGCGCGTGCGTCCACGGACGCATTGGCTGTCGACGACCCCGACGTCGCAGAAGCGCTGGCGACGATCCAGGCACGTGCGTGCGATCCACTGGACGTCGAGACCGTCCTTCAGAAGGTCGCGGTGTCGCGTCGGACGCTGGAGTCGCGGATGCGCAAAGCAATCGGCCGCACGCCGGGACAAGAGATCAAACGCGTCCGCCTTCAAACAGCACGCGACCTGCTGGTCTTTTCCGACGCGTCGCTGCAACGCATCGCTCGCCGCACCGGCTACCAGGGACTCGCTGCTTTCAGCCACTCGTTCAAGCAGCACACCGGCCTGTCCCCGGGGCAATACCGCCTTCAATTCCGATCAAGCGACGTCCGCTAGGGGCATCTGTCAGCGTCGCCCTTGCCAAACTCAGCGATGCTGAGCTCGGACACGGTTCAGAGCCGTCTACGCTGCTGCCGCCGATGTCTGATGCGAAGACGTTCCTCATCCTGAGCCAGGTCTACGTGCCGGATCCGGCCAGTGTCGGCCAGCACATCCACGACGTCGCGGCCGAGATGGTGCGGCGCGGTCATCGCGTCATCGTCTACGCCAGTGGGCGTGGGTATGAAGATCCGACGACGAAGTACCCGGCCCGTGAGACGCGTGACGGCGTGGAGATTCGACGAATTCCGCTGGCGTCGTTCGGCAAGAAGAGCATTCCGCGCCGCGTCGCCGGCACGGCGAGCTTCATGGGACAGGTGCTGACGCGGGCGATGACGTGCGAGAAGCCGGACGCGATGCTCGTCAGCACGAGCCCGCCGATGATCGGCAGCGTCGGCCGGCTCGTGAAAAAGGTTCGAGGCGTGCCCATGACGTACTGGGCGATGGACCTCAACCCCGACCAGCTCATCGCGCTGGGCAAGATCAAGGCCGACGATCGCAAGGCCAAATTCCTCGAGAAGAACAACCGGAAGATCCTCGACAGCAGCGACCTCGTCGTCGCGCTCGATCGCTTCATGGCGGACCGACTTCGGCCTCGGACGACGGACCTCGACAGCCGCCTTTTGACGATTCCGCCTTGGCCGCACGAATCCCACGCGGAGCCGGTGAAGCACGAAGACAACGTCTTTCGCGACGAGCACGGCCTGCAGGGGAAATTCGTCGTCATGTACAGCGGCAATCACTCGCCGAGCAACCCGCTCGACACCGTGCTCGAAGCGGCCGATCAGTTGCGCGACGACGATCGATTCCGGTTCCTCTTCGTCGGCGGCGGGCTGGGCAAGAAAGATGTCGAGGCGTTCATCAAGGAAAAGTCGCTGCCGAACGCGATCAGTCTGCCGTATCAGCCGATCGAGTCGCTGCGGTACTCGCTGTCAGCCGCCGACGTGCACCTCGTGACGCTGGGCGACGACATGGTCGGCATCATCCATCCGTGCAAGGTCTACGGTAGCATGGCCGTCGCCAGGCCGATTCTGTTCGTCGGGCCCAAGCCGAGTCACGTCAGCGACTTGCTCGACCAGCACGACTTCGGGCGCCACGCGAGTCATGGCGACGTCGACGCAACGGTCGCGGCGTTGAAGGAACTGGCCGACCTGTCCGACGAGACCCGCGAGTCGATGGGAACGACGGCCCGCCGAGTCCTCGACGAGAATCTCAGTCAACAGCGACTCTGCGGCATGATGTGCGACCGCATCGAGGCGACGATGTCGGCCTGAGCGTGAGGCGTCCGCGCGTGCAGCGTCAGGGCTTGCAGCCGCACACTGGGCCGCCATCGGGCTTCTTCGGCGGGGCCTTGCCTGGCGAGCCGGACGGCTGATCGGGCGTCGGTGTGGGGCCGGACGAAGGCGTTCCGAGTGGGTCTGCAGCGGGTCCCGTTCGGTTGACCGAGACTCCGCCAGAGACGGCAGGCGGCGACTGATTGCCAGACTGACCGTTCCTGTCGGGCGAGTTCGCAGATCCGCCTGACGAACTGGCACTACGACCGCCG
>JBCDKH010000092.1 GCA_038746835.1 Planctomycetota bacterium
CGAGCACCGCGAAGAAGGCCACGCCGAAGAAAACGGCGGCTCGTTCCGCCTCGGCCAAGAAGAATGCGACTGCGGCTCGCAAGCCGGCACGTTCGACTGCGGCTGCCAAGAAGAAGGTCGCAAAGAAGGTGACGAAGGCCGCGCCCGCAAAGAAAGCTCCGGCCAAGAAGAAGGTCGCGAAGAAGACCGTTGCCAGGAAGCCGACCACGCCCAAGTCGCGCTCGGCTCGCTCGACGCCGTCGGCCAGTCAGATCGAGGTCAAGTCATCAGCCGTCACCAAGTCGTCGGTGCCCGTGAGCGTCGGCAGCGGCCTGAGCTTCCTGGCGGGTAAGCCCGGCAGTGACGGCTCCGATGATGCCACCCACGCGGACAAGCCGCGGCTGACGAAAACGAAGCTCCTCACCAAGGACCTAGACAAGTTTCGCCACCTCCTGCTTTTGCATCGTCGGCAGCTGCTGGGCGATATCGAGGGCATGGAGAAGGAAGCCCTGAAGTCTGAAGGCAGCAACCTCTCGACGCTGCCGGTCCACATGGCCGACGTCGGGACGGACATGTACGAGCAGGAGTTCACCCTCGACCTCGCCGACCGCGGTCGACGAGTGATCGACGAGATCGACCATGCGCTGGGCAAGGTGGACAAGAAGACCTATGGAATCTGCGAAGGCACTGGCCAGATGATCTCCAAGGCCCGGCTCGAAGCCCGGCCATGGACGCGGTACAGCATCGAGTACGCCCGCCAGCGTGAGCGTCGTGGCATCCGTCCCTAGGCGCGACGCCGGCGGAGCACCAGCGAGCAGCCGATCAGCACAACCCCCGCCGCCGCGGGCTCGGGGATCGTCGACACCCACGCGTCGAGCAGCTGAAGGTCGGAGGCAGTACCACCGAAATTGCTCCGCAGGATGCCGAAGTCGGACAGGTCGACGTTGCCGTCGCGGTTGAAGTCGCCGAATACAAATCCGTCCGGACTGGTACCGAAGTTCGCCCGCAAAATGCCGAAGTCTGACAGTGCCACGGCGCCGTCGCCATCGGCGTCGCCGGGCAGCCGAACTTCGCCCAACACCGACAGCTCGAGCGAGTCGCCGGCGAGGAATCCGCGCCCGCCGAGAACGTTGTCGGCGTCGCTGGTGCCGATGAGGAACCCGGCAGAAAAGTCGCCGATGGCGTCATCGTTGAGCGTGACTTCGACGCCGGTCGACGCACCCGCCGCCAGGTCACTCGCCGACGCGTTGGCGAGAAATGCCGCGAAGTCGGTCCCGCCGAACAGGCCGGCATCGGTGCCGTCGACGTCGAGTCCCGCGAGCAGTGCCGGGTCGATCCCGCCGGCGAAGTTGAAGACGTCGACCGAGTCGGTGAAGTCGCCCAGACCCTGACCGATGATGCCGAGGTCGAGGGTGAACGCCTCGACGTCAGCGCTGTTGGAGAACGACGCGTTGCTCTGCGCGACGACGGTTGCCGAGAGCGAGACGACGTCGTCTGCGTCGTTGGCCCCACGATCGAAACCGCCGCCGGTGGTGACGTCGAGGTTGTCAACGGTCACGGTCCCGCCGTACTGGCCGATGGTGTTGTTGAAGCCACTCGGCAGACTCGCCGAGATGGTGGCCAGCCGCGCGGTTGGCGACGTCCCGAGCGTGAGCGCGTTGTACCGGCCAGCTGCGTCAGACGTGACGTCGCCGTCGACGCGCACCTCGTAGTAGGTCCCGTCGGCACCGGTCTTTTCGACCGTCAGGTCCACCGTCGCATCGACGCTCGCGCCTACGAGCACTTTGCCGAAGTCCGTCGTGTCGTTGGTCGTGACGTCAAGACGTGTGTCGTTGTCGTTGCCGCGGAAGACGGCCCACGCGTACTCGGGCCGATCGATGTAGGCGTTCCGGTTGTTCGTGTAGTCGTCGAAAATGACTTGGTTTCGCCGACGCTCGAAATCGTCTGGCGTGTCAAGGTAGTGCCAGAGCAGCAGCGACGTGAGATCGCCCATCTCCTCGTCATTCGGATCACCGATGCCGTCGACGAGCTTGAGACCGTTCGCACGCCAGCGGGTTGCCGCATAGAAGGCGATGCGTGCGACGTCGCCCTTGTCGGCATCGCCGGGGAAGAAGTAGCCGCCGTCCGGGCCGGAGTTGACGCGTGCCGCACCGGTGCGTCCGCCGAAGCCGAAGCTGAAGTTGGCGCGATCGCTGTTGATGCCGGCCTCGGCGGGCTTGAGCATGTGGATGTCGCCGTAGCGACCACGCGTCGAATTGCTGCCGCTGGTGCCGAGACGGCTGACAGGCCAGACGTGCTCGCGAGTCTGGTAATCGCCGCTCTGCCACTGCCCGTCGTTGGAGTCCCGCGTGTAGACGAGCAGCATGTTGCTCGAGTCATTGGGATCCTGATCGGTGACCGGCAGGGCGAATCGCACTTCGCCGTAGGTCGTCTGGCTGTGCCCTTGCGCCAAACGCGTTTCGAGTTGGCCGATCAGGTTGCCCGCGGCCGGATCGATGTTGTCGTAGTAGGTGCCGGGATCGAACGGATCGACGGCCGAAGCGAAGCTGCTGGCGGCGAGCGTCGTGGCGGCGGCGGAGGCGATGGCGGTGAGTCGGGTACGCATGCGTCGGGGCAAACCTACGTCCAGAGGAGCAGCCGGTGTCCCGGCGTCCCAAGATTCGCCAGAACAAGGCAACAGACGCAATTCCGGTCCGACCGATTGTGACGACTCGCACCTTCAGCGTCAGGCCGTCTCACGCGTGACAATCGGGTAGCTCTCGCGCTCGCCGACGCCACGCAGCGGGTAGTCCTTGCGTAGCGGCCTTGCGTCGAAGCCATTCCACGTGAGCAGTCGGCGCAGGTCCGGATGACCGCGGAAGACGATGCCGAACATGTCGTACGCCTCACGCTCAGGCCACTCGGCTCCGGGGTAAACGCCCGTCATCGAGTCGATGAACAGCCCCGGATCGCCCTTTTCGGCAGCCTCTTCGTCGCGGTACTCGTCGTCGCCCGGCGCGGTCGATCGCTCAGGATCGAGGAACACCTTGAGCCAGAGACGATTGTTGCTGCCAGTGCTCGTCAGGCCGTAGGTGACAGCGAATCGTCCGGGCGAGCCGCCGGGAAACTTCAGGTAGTCCGTCGCGAGCAACTCGTGGAGCAGGTCGTATCGAAGCTCCTCGTCATCGCGAAGGAAGGTCGCCACCGCGACGATGTGCTCGCGCGGGACGCGGACAGTGACCATGTCGCGAAACTCACCCGCCGCGAGGCCGATGTCGGAAAACTGGGCCTTGAGCTTGGCCAGCGCCGGGTGCGTGATCCGCCTCGTCGGCGTGACGATCGTGTTGCGGGAGGAGTCCGATTCCGTGGCTGCCATGGCCCGATCATTCAGGAGCCGGCAGAATTGGTCAACGGCGAACGGATTTGCGACACGACCGACGTTCATGGCTTCAGAGCAACAAGCAGAGTCATGCTCAGTCATCGCAAGTCGCGTGACTGTTCCGAGACGCCAACCTGCTGGACCGAGCGGCTTCAACGGGACGCGGAACGCCGAAGCGGAAGGGCTTTATGCGCCTTCGTTGTTAGTGCGTTGCGCGACAGCGAGTTGGCGACGATGGTGGCGTTGCTTTCACTCGACAAGGAGTCACCACCATCGAACGCCAACTCTGGCCGATCTTATCGGCCGCTCTCACCTGCGTCGCCGCCCGCCTCCGCCCGCCGCACCGACGCTTCACGCATCCCGACGCTCGCATCGTGCGGGTCTACCTCTTTGCCGTCCTCCACGACCGGCCGACCTCCTGGGCGTGCGACCCGGGCAACTGGACCCACGCCCGGCCGCCGATGCCGATGCCCGACCAGTCGACCTTGAGCCGGCGACTGCAACGCCCCGGCGTCGCACGCCTCTTGACGATGCTGCTCGACGAACTTGAGGAAGCCGACCCGGCCAGGGGGCCAGGGGCGATCGTCCGACGCATCGTCGGTAAGCCGCTGCCTGTGGCCCGCCACAGCGGCGACAAGCAAGCCACCTTCGGCCGCGGGGCCGGCGGGCTGGCCAAGGGCTACAAGCTCCACGCGGTCTACGCCAAGAGCAACAAGCCCACCGCCTTCGCCGTGATGCCGATGCACATCGACGAGAGACGTGTGGCCGAGCGGCTGCTCGCCGAGGCCGGACCGGGCTACGTCCTTGGCGACGCCAACTACCACGCGACGCGCCTGTTCGACGCGGCCGAGGCCAACGATCAGGTGCTCGTCGCCCCGCGTCGCAAGGCACGCGGCAGGAGGCCGCCCCAAGGCACCGGAAGTCGCCCGCAGAGTCGGGCGAGGTTGGCAATGATCGACCGGCTGGAGGGGCCCGACCCATTCGTGCGGCAGCTGCTGGCGACCCGTCGACAGGTCGAGACCTACTTTGCAAACCTGTGCAACTTCGGCGGCGGGCTCAGCGGCCTGCCTGCCTGGGTCCGCGGCGACCGGGTGGTGCCGTGGGTGACGGGCAAGATCGGCATCCGCCTCGCCCGAGACCGGCATCAGGCAAGCGTCGCTGCATAAAGCCCGGAAGCTTCGGCGTTGCTTACGTGTCCAAGCTGCCGCGTCGGTCGCAAGACGCAAAGCTGCACAGCGTTCCCGACAGGGCTCGAACCTGTAACCTTCGGCTTCGGAGGCCGACGCTCTATCCAATTGAGCTACGGGAACGAGGCAAACAGCTGAGAGTCGATCAAGACAATCTCGCAGCGATCGACGGTCGGCAAGCGGATGATGAGATTCGAACTCACGACCCTCACGTTGGCAACGTGATGCTCTACCACTGAGCTACATCCGCGTCGGGTTGTCTCCACCAGCAGGACTGGCGGGCCGACAGTTTAGCCGACCAAACCGCCGGGGCAAGTGGTGCCGCGTGGGGCGCTTGTTCCGCGCTAGCCGCCCTGCCACGACGTCCGCAGCGTCGCCAACCCGGCCAGCTCGTCGATGAGCCGCGGCACGTCGTCAAGCAGCATCATGCTGGCGGCGTCGCTCTTGGCGTTCGTGGGATCGGGGTGGCATTCGATGAAGACACCGTCGACGCCTGCCGCGACGGCCGCGCGGGCGAGGATCGGTGCCAACGTCGGGTCGCCGCCGCTCTTGCCGCCGAGGCTTGCGGGCGTCTGCGTGGAGTGCGTCGCGTCGAAGACCACGGGGCAACCGGTCTGTGCCATCGTCCGCAGCCCGCCGAAATCGTTGACCAGCCTGCCGTAGCCGAAGAAGGTGCCGCGTTCGGTGAGCCAGACCTCACTCTCGCCCGCCGCCTTCACCTTATCGACGGCCGTCGCCATCTCGGACGGTGCCATGAACTGGCCTTTCTTGATGTTCACGATCTTGCCAGTCTTGCCGCACGCGGTCAGCAGGCTCGTCTGCCGCGCGAGGAAGGCGGGCACCTGCAACACGTCGACCACCTCCGCCGCCGTCGCCGGGTGCTGTGGCTCGTGCACGTCGGTCACGGTCCGCACGCCGAGCTCCTGACCGACGTCACGGAGGATGTCGAGGCCCTCGTCGACGCCCGGCCCGCGATAGCTCGACGCGGACGAACGATTCGCCTTGTCAAAGCTGGCTTTGAAAACGTAGTCGACGCCCGCCCGCTCACACGCCGCCTTGACGGCCTGGCCGACCTGGAGGCAGACGTCGCGCGACTCGATCACACACGGGCCGGCGATGACGAAGAGGTCGGGCACGCTCGAACCTAGCACGCCGAGCAGCGCGACAACGCCTTGCGAGCCGGCACGGATCGCCCTGATTCACAGATGAGATAAAATCTCAATTTGTCTTGAATCGACGTTTTCGCGAGTCTAGAAAGCTTCAGCGATGCGACGCGGCTTCACGTTGGTCGAGCTCCTGGTCGTCATCGGCATCATTGCGCTCCTCGTCGGCGTCCTGTTGCCGACGCTGTCGCGTGCCAGAAGCTCTGCCGCGCAGGTGAAGTGTGCCACTCAGGTCAAACAGCTTGGGGAGGCATGGGTTCTGTTTGCCAACGACAACAAGGGGCGGGCCGTGCCCCACAGCGTGTTCGCGCCGAATCTGGAGGACGTCACAGGCGTGCAGGGGACAAACCTGTTCTGGTGGTCGTCGAAGGTCAACGTGCCCTACCGCGAGCAGCAGGAGTTCGCGCTCTTTTCCCCCTACTTCGACAACGTGAACGACATTCTCGTCTGTCCCGAGTGGGTGGTGCGCGAGGTCACGGCCGTCGACGAACTCATTCTTCGAGCAGAAGGTTTTCCGCCGCCGGAGATGTCCTACGGATACAACGGGCTGCTGCTGAGCGTGCGCGATTTCCGGCAAGAACTGCCGCCCGCACAGCAGACGCCGGGCAACTACATCGGTCTCAATCTGGGAACGATCGACGATCCGACCCGCAAGGTCACGTTTGCCGACGGGGCAGACTTCGACTCAGTCACCGGCCTCAAGCCCCATCCCGAGGCCAACCTCTATCCGCCGCTAGGTGTTGCTGGCCCACCGACGACGATCACCGGCCCGGCTCAGGCACCGCCCAACGTCCACGGCCGACACGGCGATGGGTCGGCCAACGTCGCGTTTGCGGACGGACACGTCGAGCTGGTCCCCGTCACGTTGTATGAGGAGATGGACCCGGTCAACTTTGCCTTCCCGCAAGACGACGCGACCATCATCCGCAAGATCGGATACCTCGACCCCAACACGGACAACATTCGCGAGAACGATCTGATGTTTGTTCGATGAACCATAAGTGAAGGACGCTGAACGCCACCAGGAGATCGCTTGAGTTTGTAATCACCTTCAGACGTCTTCCGGATTGAGAGAATTTGCATGAACCTCCTCAACACACACAGCTTCGTCTTGGCATTTTGCGTCGCGGGGACGGCGGCGGCGCAAGTCGCGAGCGTGTCACTCGCTGGGGACGACGCGACCGGCTACTACGCGACCGTCGGCTTCAACCCGGAGTTCGGAATCCCGGGGGGACCGGGAACCCAGTCGAGTAACCCGAACAATCCCAAATTCTTCGACTATCCGACCTACGCGGCGCAGGATCCGAGCCAGTCGGCAGACATCATCATTCTGCAGGTCGAGCCGTATCAATTCGGGCTCGACTATCCGAATCCGCTGCACCCGATCAATTCGAGCATCTTCACCGATGTGACGGACGATCTGATTGTCGGCCAGCCGGTCAACCCGAACTTTGTCAATGGCGAGTTCAGCGAGGCCTTCACTGAGGACGAAGACTTCCATCTCACCGACATCGGAACGCTCGACTACGACCCGACGCTCGTCTCGCCGACGGGTATCAGCGTCATTCCCGCATCGCAGGTCAGCTTCAGCTTCGACGGCACCGAGTTTCAGGCACAGAACCGCACCAAGATCAGCGCAGCCGATCGTGGTGGCTTCACCGCGGACGATCCGATCGGTGCGGTCAACCCGGACGGACGCAGCAACCGGAACGAGGCGGCCAACATCGTGCGAATCGTCGAGGATTCCGCCACGTTCAGCGGCACAGGCCTGACGTTCACGGGCGGCGTGTTGACGTCCATCGAGCTTGAAGTCGACGTCGACGTCTTCGCGTTTCCGAACGTCATTGAAGCGGAGCCATTCATCGACGATCCGAGCCTGCCGCTGCCGCTGGCGTCCGTCTTCAACACCGAAGGAACGCTCAAGTTCACCGGTCGAGACTTCGCCTTCGAAGTCGACGGTCTGGACGATGCCGCGTCCGGCGTCAGTGGATCGCCCGTTCGCCTGATCCTCAATCGGGCGGCCGAGGTCGATGCGGTTCGCCTGCCGGGAGACGCGAACGGCGACGGCACCGTCGACCTGGCTGACTTCGGCATCCTCCGAGCCAACTTCGGCGAGGCCGACACGGTCGGGTACGCCGAAGCCGACTTCAACGGCGACGTCGTCGTCGACCTTGCCGACTTCGGCATTCTCCGGGCCAACTTCGGCCGGACGGTCATCGACACGATCGGGTCACCCGTCATCAACGGCTCCGACGTGGCTGCGCTGGACGCGTGGTACGCGACGGTCGTGCCCGAGCCCACGACGTCCGCCGTCGTCGCGTTCCTTTCGAGCCTCGCCCTGCTCGCCCGTCGCCGCCGCATGTTCAATCAACAGGAGAACCATCATGTGTCGATCAGCTGACACCGACGCCGCCCAGCACGTCCGGGCCCAGGTCTGTCAACACGGAACCATTCACGTGACCGTCGGCCCGACGACACTCCACCTGCTGCCGTCCGAGGCCGCGCTGCTCTTCTGCAGTGTTGCCGAGATTGCCCGTCGCTGGCCCATCCTCCGCGAGGCCGTCGACGAGGTTGCCCACCAGTACGCCAAAGCCCACACCAACACGCCTGACCGGACGGAGCCCATTCGGATCACCTAGCAGTCGCGAGTGCTTCTGCTGACATCGTTTTGAACCAGGAGCAACACGCCAGCCGGTGGCGAGATTGGTAAGTGCGTCTCCACGTTTCGGCTTGAGCTAGACGCAATCGAATCAGGCGTCCTTACCGGCTGTCAACACCGAACTTTACACGACGTTTTTCTTCGACGTCGCCTTCTCTCCCACATCTCTTTACTGGAGAAATCATGTCCAACGCGACCCGCGTTTCACTCATCCTCGCTGCTGCGACATCCGTTGGTGTCGTCTCGTCAGCGTCGGCAGACTCTGCCGTCATCAACTTCACGACCAACCTCACCTCCTACGAGGGTCCGGCCGGCGTTGAGACGCTGAGCCCGTTTGTCCCTGGCACGGCGCTCAACGCCCTCGTCAACGGCCTGGACGGCTTCGCCGGCTTGGGCAGCCCGGACTGGCTCCGGTTTAGTGGCCAGATTTACATTCCGGATTACACCGGACCGGGCACCTACTCCATCACGCCCGACAACGGCGTGGGTGGCATCTATCTCCACTCGCCGCTGCTCAACCGCCTTGAGGCCGTTTCGCTTCGGACCGAAGGCCCGCTGACGCAAGCCAGCATCGACGCCGGCGCTGGCCGGGCTGATGGCAACGCGACCCAGAATCGGGACGACATCTACCTGCCCGACTTCACGCCCAATGCCGTCACGACGGTCACGATCACGCCCAGCAACGAGGTCACGATCGACTACGACCTCGACTTCTCCACGCTCTCGGACGAGAACGCCGGCTTCCTGCGTGACGGCGTCACCCCGACGCAGATCAGCGTACTCCTCGAGGACGCCGGGCAGAAGTTCGGCTTCATCGGCGTCGACGGCACTGGCGTCGCGAATGTGCAGTCGGCCATCATCGGCTCGGGTGACGAGGACGACTTCGCCTACGGCGGCTTCTCACTCTTCGAGACCGTGGTCGAGGGCAACCTCTCCAACACGATCGTCCCGACCACTCGGGGCGTCATCGACAACGAAGTGGCCGCGATGAACATCTCAAGCGACGGGCGTTCGACCGACCCGACGACCGACACGGTTTTCCTGACCGATCCCTTCGCGGGCGAGTCTGGAGAGACGTTCTTCTTCGACCTGACCGGTGGACCCGACTTTTTCGCGTCGGCACAGCTCGTGCTCGTCCCCGAGCCGACCACGGCCACGCTCGGCCTGCTCGCCCTGGGCGGACTGCTCCGCCGTCGGCGATAACCGCTCTGCCTGGCAAGACGCCCCGCATCCCGAGTGGGACGCGGGGCGCTTTCGGTTGTCTAGGGTTGGCCGCATTCAGTTCATGCTCGGCTTCGCAGGTGTGAAGCCTTCGCACGAGCTGATCGGCGTCACCTTGAGCTCGACGCTGCGATGCTTCGGGTGGCCGCAGGGCTCGACGAGATCCACCGGTGCCTGCCGGCTCGTCCGGATCTGAACGAGCCTCGGCTGGTCGTCCTTCTTGGTCTCGCCGAAGTGAACGCAGATGCCGCACTGTCCGTCGTGAATGGTCAACATGTTGAACTCCGTGTTACGAGTGTTGTTGGGTCAGAAATGGGGGCACCGTTCCTCGCCGTTGAGCAGAGCCGCCAGCAGGCCGGTGCCGTCCCCATTCTATTCCTGCACCTGCTGTTTTCTACTGATAACCGGTCTCATGTGGCCTTGCGACCCGGTCGCAGCAAGTGAGTTCGAGCCGCCGAAACCGCACCGACTCGTGTCGCTGCAGCAGAAGGTCGAGGAGCGGGTTTTATCACTTGACACGCCCGGTGCCGTCGTCGCGATCCACAACGCGAACCAGCAGGAGGTCTTTGCCGTCGGCAACGCGGACGACACCGGCGAGACCGCGATGCCAGCCGATGCCGTCGTCCGCCTCGGCAGCGTCTCCAAGCTCTACCTCGCAACCGTCGTCCTGCAGCTCGTCGACGAGGGCACGCTGTCGCTCGACACGACGATCGGCGACTACGTCGACGGCGTGCCCAACGGCGATCGCATCACGCTCCGCATGCTCGGCAGGCACACCAGCGGGCTCGACGACGCGATTCGCCAGATGCCGTTCCACAAGGTCCTCGCCGCAGAGCCGGCCCGCCAGCGCACGCCAGATGAGTTGATGCGTTACGCGTTCGAGCCCGGCCCGCGATTCGAGCCCGGCGAGGTTTGGGCCTACGGCAACACCAACAGCCTGCTCCTGGCCCTCGCGATCGAGAACGCGACCGGCAAGGGCTGGCGCGACCACGTCCGCAACCGCATCCTTGAACCGTTGGCCCTTGACGACACCGGCTTTGCCGACATGCCCGTGACCGTCCGCGGCTACCGCTACGGCAAGCCCGAAGACCTCGTCGGCTACGGCGGGACGGACAACCACGTCTGGTTCGACGCGACCGACTGGAGCCCTAGCTGGACCAACGCCGCTGGCGAGATGACTGGCACCGCGACGGACACGGCCCGATTCGTCGCCGCGCTCTTCGGCGGCGAGCTGCTCTCGACTGAGATGCTGGACATCCTGCTCGACTTCGAGCCGACCGAGGACGATGGCGACTTCGAGTACGGCTTTCACGCCCATCGGATCGGCGACGGCTACGGCCATCACGGCGACGTCCCGGGCTTCAGCAGCAGCGCTGTCTGGCTGCCCAAATCCAAGACGGCGATCGTCGTCCTGTGCAACCTCTCGGCCGAGCTCGACAAGTGGAGCAGCGCTTCCAAGGTGATGGAGACGATCCAGGCTGCCACCGCGCAAGGCGTGGTTCCCACGTCCGATGCCGACGCGCCCGTCCTGCTCGGGTTCCAGCAGGAGCTCGACAAGACCGCGATTCAGAACGCCTCTGCAGTGCTCATCGGCGACATTGGCGTTGCGATCTCGGGCGATGCCGACCGTCTCTACCGGGCCGGCTCCGTCAGCAAGCTGCTGACGGCGCTGCTTGTCCTGCGTGCGACCGAGGCCGGCGTCGTGTCACTCGATGACACCGTTCACCAGCACTTGCCCGGCGTCCTGACAGGCGACGGGGCGAACGACGTGACGCTGGCCCACCTGCTCGAACACACCGGCGGCCTTGCCGGCAGTGGGCCAAGCGAGTACGCGACCTCTGCCCCGGGTCTGCTGCCGTCGCAGTACGTCTCGCTGTTTGGCCCGTTCGACCTGCGCTGGCAGCCGGGGCTCCACTACTCGTACTCGAACCCCGGCTACACCGTCGCAGCCGCCGTCGTGGAGCGAGCGTGGGGCGACGACTTCGACACGCTCATGCATCGCGAGGTGCTCGAACCGCTCGGCCTGACATCGACGACGTTCGACGCCAAGTCGCCTCCAAGCTTTCAGGCCGACGGATCGCCGGCAGCTGTCTGGCAGATGCCGGTTCGCCCCGCCGGGTCGGCCGTCACGACCGCGGGCGATCTGACGAAGGTCGTTCGGATGCTCCTTGCCGACGGCGGCGACTTCCTGACCAGCGACAGCGTTGCCCGCCTGGAACGCGGCGAAACTGGCCTGCTCGCCGACGCGGGCGGTGGACGAGGCAGCTACGGCCTTGGCACGTTCGCCTACTTCGCCGGTGACGCCGTCCTCCGCGGTCACTGGGGCAAGACCGAAGGCTTCCGCGCGACGCTGATGTACGACCCGGATGGAATGTCCGGCTACGTCCTCCTCGCCGACACCGCCGACGATCGCGGCGTCATGCAGCTTCGACGGTTTCTCGACAGAAAGATGTCTTTCAAGTCAGGCACGGTCGTCGAATCGGCACGCGATCTTGGAGCGCCCATCGACGAAATCGGCGGGCTCTACGTCAACCACTCGCACGACGGCGTTCAGCGGGCATGGCTCTTCTCGCTGCTCGACGCCCGACGCCTCACGCCGACCGACGAAGGCCTGTTCGTCAAGCCGCTCTGGATCGGTCAGCCGACCACGTGGTCGCGTGTCGGCGAGAATCTCTACCGGGCCGAGTCACTTCCGGTGGCCAGCGGTGCTACGAGCCAAGTCAACGAAGACCGCTTCTGGGTCGATGGCGAAAGCTACCGCCGCGTGTCGTCATGGGCGTACTGGTCGGAGGCAGGCGTGCTGGTCGCCGGCCTCGTCTCTGCGATTGCCGCACCGCTCGCACTCGTCGTCTTGCTGGTGCGACGCGTCTTCGGTCGAAGCGACGGCCGATCGGCGCTGGTTCCGTTCGGCAGCCTCGCCTTGGCAGGTGTCGCGTTCTGGGTGTTGCTCATCGGCTTCGTCTACTTCCAGCTCGGCGACGTCGCGACGATCGCCACCCTCGGTCGGCCCTCCGTTCCATCGCTCGGACTGCTGCTGGCGAGCCTCGTCGGACCCGTCGGCGCGGTCGTCGGCCTCGCCACGCTCTGGCGGCATCGGCCGATGATCAGGGCGTCGCTCCTGGCCCTGGCGTTGCCGATGGTCGGGCTGGCGTTGGTGCTCGCCGCGTCTGGCATCATCCCGCTGGTTGGCTGGTTGTCGTAGCCAATGCGTAGCCCATCGCGGTCGCCGTAGTGTCGTCAGGTGTCGGCCTGAGCGGCCGCGCGTCCTCGCTCGTGCGGGGGCGTGAGGAAAGTCCGAACTGCAAAGGGCAACGGTGCTTGCTAACGGCAAGGCGATGGCGACATCGACGGAAAGTGCCACAGAAAACAAACCGCCTCAGCAATGAGGTAAGGGTGAAATGGTGCGGTAAGAGCGCACCGCGCGGCTGGTGACAGTCGTGGCAGGGCAAACCCCACCGGCAGCAAGGCCAAACAGTGGGCCACTGGCAACAGTCGCGTCGGCCCGACGCGTGTGTCCACGGGTAGGCCGCAACAGGATCGACAACGGTCCGACGAGGCGACGGGCGACCGTCGTCCCAGAGAAATGGCCGCACCCGGTTCGCCGGGTACAGAATTCGGCTTACGACGGCCGGCACCACAACCCCCGGCGGGGGGTGGCCCCCCCCCCCCAACCCCCCCCCCCGAATTTTAAAACGCCGCCCCGCGGACACCCGGGGAGTGTTTTGGGTGTTTGGGGCCCCAAAC
>JBCDKH010000093.1 GCA_038746835.1 Planctomycetota bacterium
AAGAGGTCGGCGTTCTCCGTCCGCGAGCAACGGAGCACCTCTCCGCCAGCGTTCATGAGCTTGAACGACTCGATGTCGTCCACGAACGGCCGCATGCGCAGCCCCCGGCCGTGGATGTTCGCGGCGAGTGACCCGCCGAGGCTGACATCGTCGACGCCCGTCTGCTTCTGACGGATCGACCACGGGACCTCGACGCCATCTTGGAGCTCGTCGAGCCGGGTCAACAGCGTCGGCCAGAAGATGCCGGCTTCCGCCTCGACGAGCCCGGCGTTCGCATCGAGCGACCGCACTCTGTTGAAATTGGTCATATCGAGCAGTAGGCCGTCCTTTGCGAACTGCTGCCCACCCATCGCGTGGCGCCCGCCACAGATCGCGGCCGGCAGGCCGAGCCGCTCCGCTTGTTGCAGACCCAGGCGCACGTCGTCCTCTTGCGAGACTTCGACGACGTGCGCCACGCGTGTCTCGTTCAGCCGAGACTGCTGATCGTTCACCACCACGGCGTGAGACGTCATCGCCCAAGTCTACTGAGATGATTCGAGGCCTGTGGTGCGGGAGTACGCTTCAGTATGGACGTGCCGGAATCGATGCGTGCCCTGGTCAAGGCGGAGCGTGCGCCCGGCCTGGTCATGCGCGAGGTGCCGGTCCCGACCATCGGCATCAACGACGTGCTCATCCGCGTCGATCGCACCGGCATCTGCGGGACGGACGTGCACATTTGGAACTGGGACGCGTGGGCCCAGAAGACCATTCCCGTGCCCATGGTCGTCGGGCACGAGTTCGTCGGCGAGATCGTCGCGGTCGGCAGCAACGTCAACGACTTCAAACCCGGCATGGTCGTCGGCGGCGAGGGGCACGTCGTGTGCGGCCGGTGCCGAAACTGCCTCGCGGGCAGGCGTCATCTGTGCGCGCACACCAAGGGCGTCGGCGTGAATCGGCCGGGGGCGTTCGCGGAGTATGTCGCGCTGCCGATGACGAACGTCTGGCATCACGCGGACGACATCGATCGCGACGTCGCGGCCATCTTCGATCCGCTGGGCAACGCGGTCCACACGGCCTTGCGGTTCGACGTGCTCGGCGAAGACGTGCTCATCACCGGTGCCGGCCCGATCGGCTGCATGGCGGCGGCGGTCGTGCGACACGCCGGGGCCCGGCACGTCGTCGTCACCGACCTCAACCCGGATCGTTTGAAGCTCGCCGCGAAGCTCGGTGCGACGAGGACCGTCGACGTGCGGCACGAGAAGCTGGCCGACGTGCAGAAAGAGCTCGGCATGGCCGAGGGGTTCGACGTCTGCTGCGAGATGTCCGGCAGCGCCGCCGCGCTGAACGACGCCATCGCCAACATGGCCCACGGCGCGAAGATCGCCATGCTCGGCATTCCGTCCAACGACACGGCCGTCGATTGGGAAGCCGTCGTCTTCAACATGCTCACGCTCCAGGGCATCTACGGCCGCGAGATGTACGAGACGTGGTACAAGATGACGACGATGCTCCAAAGCGGGCTCGACATCTCTGGCATCCTCACGCACAAGTTCGCGGCGCGCGACTACGAGGAAGCGTTCGACGTCATGCGGTCCGGTCGATCAGGGAAGGTGCTGCTGACCTGGGACGAGGACGGCTGAGCGACTTCTGTGGCTCTGTCTGAACGGGCCTTGCGTTAAGATCGTTCTCATGCGCAACGACGTGAAGCCCGTCCCGCCCATGCCGCGGGACGAGTCGATAGTGCCGCTAGCCGACGCCGAGCCGGCGTCGGAAACGGCTCATCAACACGACCCCACGCCGCACTACCCCGGCGCCAGTCGTCCGCCGGCCGATGTGTCGCACAGCAGCGATCGAACGTCATCCACCACCGGCAGGCTCGGCAATCGCGACCACGAGCGCTCCGCCCGCATGGCGGCGATGGCCGACACCAACGCCCTGCCCACCGCCCGCGACGCCACCAGCTACGGCGTCCCCATCCTCATGGCCGCCATCGTCCTCCTCCTCGCCCTCTGCCTCCTCTGGGCCTTCGGCGCCTTCACTACCAACGACCCCAACCCCAGCGACCAGCCAACCCTCGGCACGCTCAACCGGGAGAAGCTCTCCGAGTAACGGCCAACGTCTCGACAACTGGCGGGCGGAGTGGGTTCGTGTCGATGCACCGTACTGCACGGTTTATCGGTCGCTGACCCGCTTTCGCCACGCTTATGACCACCGCCGACGACTCGGTCGACATTGCCCCGCCGATCTCGTCCGGCCGAATCGGGCTCGTGCTGGGCCTGATCGCGCTCGGCATGCTCGGGCTCGTGGGCCGGGTGGTCTACCTGCAGACGCAGTTCGCCGCGGAGATGGGAGAGCGCGTCGAAAAGCAGCACCGCTCCGTCAGCGGACTCGCCGCCAGGCGCGGCTCGATCTTCGACCGCAACGGCCTGATGCTCGCGGGGACGACGCTGGAGCGCGACGTCTTCGCCGACCCGAAGTTCCTGCACGACGAGTTCGCCAAGACTGGCCGGCCGCTGATCGAACTAGACATGTCGCTCGAGCGCGTCGCCGATCGCATCGCCGCCGACCCGGACAAGGTCGCCCTGGCCGTGACGGGCGAGCCGGACAAGCGGTACGTGCCGCTGGCCCGCGAGATGGACGCCGACGTCGCCGAGGCGGCCGTCGAGTACGCCCGTTCGCTCGATCTTCGCGGCATCGCCAGCCAGCCTTCGCCGCGACGTTCTTATCCGATGGCCCGGCTCGCCTCGCACGTCCTGGGCACCGTCGGCCGCGACGGCCAGGGGCTCGAAGGCATCGAGGCCAAGCACGACGACCATCTCGCCGGCGAGAACGGCAAGGTCGTCACGATCCGCGACAAGCGACGGCGCGCCATCCAGAGCTTCTCCGACGGCGTTCGCCCGCCCGCGCACGGCAACGGTCTCGTCCTCACGCTCGACTCACGCATCCAGCACATCGTCGAACGCGAACTCGCCGCAACGGTCGAGGCGTTCCAGGCCGAGGGTGCCAGCTGCGTCGTGCTCGATCCGCACACCGGCGACGTGCTCGCCCTGGCGAATCTGCCCGAATACGACCCGCGTTTCCCCGGCGACTTCGACGTGGCTGACCGGCGCAACCGCGCGATCGTCGACCCGTACGAGCCCGGCTCGGTCGTCAAGCCGTTCCTCATGGCGGCCATGCTCGACACCGGCGTGACCAGCGTCGACGAGGTCTTCGTCACCGGCAAGACGACCCGACTCGACAACGGCAGGCGTGTCACCGACGACTACGGCTACGAGCAACTCGTCGGCTGGGACGTCGTCGTCAAAAGCTCCAACATCGCAATGGCCAAGGCCGTCGGACGCATGACGTACGACGAAACGCGCGAACACCTCGAAGGCTTCGGCTTCGGCAGCAAAACCAAGCTCGGACTCGGCGGCGAACACGGCGGCCTGCTCTATGAAAACCCGCAGGACAAGTACACGCAGAGCAGCATGGCCTTCGGCTACGCCATGCTCGCCACGCCCGCGCAGCTCGCCCGCGCGACGGCCGTCTTTGCCAACGGCGGATACCTCGTTTCGCCGCGCCTCGTCGCTGGGACCATCGACGGCGACGGCACCGTCACGCCGACGCCGCGTGGGTTGCAAGGCGTCGCCCTCGACCCTGAGGCCGCGATGCAGATGCGGCGCATCCTTGCCGACGTCTTCGTCCGCGGGACGGCCCGGCACGCCCGCAGCGACCGGTACAACCTGTTCGGCAAGACCGGCACCGCCCACCAGTCCGAAGGCGGCCGACAGAGCGAGACGAAGTACTTCGCCAGCTTCATCGGCGGCGGGCCGTACGAATCGCCGCGGCTGGTCCTGTGCGTCACCGTCGACCAGCCGCTCAAAGAGCTCGGCTACCACGGCGGCCAGGTCGCCGGCGGTACGGCCGCACGGATCCTGGAGCAGTCGCTCGCCGTCCTCGCCGTCCCGCCGAGCCCGCAACTCGACGAGCCACCGGAGGCGATCCACGACGACCTCCACAACTACTACGGCCCGCGGCACTACGAGCCCAAGCGCACCCTCCGCAACGGTCCCCACCTCGAGACGACGCCCGCGTTGGAAGCCGAAGAGGAGTAGCGACCCCTTCGTCATCCCGAGCGCAGCCGAGGGAACTCGTCGTGTTTTGACATGAGCCGACGCCCAGACGTGCACGGTCCCGGAGACTCCGCGAGCCCCGAGCGTGAGCGAGCGGGTCAGTGCGGTTGATGGACCCGCTCGCTCACGCTCGGGGCTCGCTGTCAGAAGCAAGAGCAACGCGCCCAGTCAGCAAGCGAGGTCCTTCGACTCGCGGCGCTCGCTCAGGAGAACGGAGCAACTCACCGCGCCAGCAGCGCGATGCCCGTCGACAAGGCGTTGAAGCCCGCGTGGACCATTACCGGCGTCCAGAGATTCCCGCGCCGCTCGTAGAGCCAGCCCAAAAACAGGCTCAGCACGAAGATCGCCGGCCAACTGAATGGCGGGTGGATCACCGCGAACAAGAGACTCGTCACGACGATCCCGATCCACCGCGCCGGCCGCTCGTCGAGCATCTTGGCAAGCCCGGCGATGAAGCCCGTCTGCATCACGCCCCGGAAGAAGAACTCCTCCGCTAACGGTGCGGCGACGACGGCCGTGGTGACGAAGACGACGAGCACCAGCGGATCGTCGGCCGACATCATCGCGTCGATCAGCGGATGCGCCTCGTCCGTCGGCTGATCGAGCAGTAGCCGGACGGCCAGCGTCGCCATAACCGCCACCCACACCCACGGCAGGATCACGACCAGCCACGTCGTCCCGAGCAAGCCGCCCGGCAGCTTGCCCGGCTGAAGGCCGAGGTCGAGCGTCTGGCGTCGCGCGACGACCTGCCACACGACGACGCCGACGATGTAGCTGCCGTAGAGCACTAGCCCGATTGCTGTGCCGTGCAGCGGGTTGTCCGAATCGGTCCAACCCAGAGCGGCCGCGACGATCCCGGCGAACACCATCGACCCGAGCAACAGGACGAAACCAACGATCAGGCCAGCGACGCCCGGCATGCCCTCAACCCGCGGCCGCCACGGCTCGGGCCGCTTCAGCAAACCCAGCAGCGCTGCAACGATCGTGGCGATGACGCTCGCCACCAGGAACCCCGCCAGCAGCCTGAGCGCGAACGGCAGCGTCAGCTCCGGCACGTCGCCGACGTCGAGCGTCGCCTGAGCCAGCGGCTTTGACAGGGTGTGGGCCGCTTCTAGCATCGCCGCCGCACGCTACGTCACCGCGTGTTGCGGGAGAAAGTTGCCATGGCCCAGCCGATCCTGCCGCGCATCCTCGAGACCAAACGGCAGGAGATCGCCCAGCGGTCGGCCGAGGTACCCGTCGACGAGATGAAGCAGCGGGCCAAGGACGCCGACCGCCCGCGCAACTTTTTCCAGGCCGTCAGCGTCGACCGCGGCAAGCCGCTGAACCTCATCGCCGAGATCAAGAAGGCCAGCCCGTCTGCCGGCATCATCCGCGAGGACTTCGACCCCGCCACCCTCGCCCGCGCCTACGAGACCGGCGGGGCCGACGCCCTCTCCGTCCTCACCGACGAGCAGTACTTCCGCGGCAGCCTCGACTACCTGCGACAGGCCCGCGAAGCGACGACACTGCCGGTGCTCCGCAAGGACTTCATCATCGACCCGTACCAGGTCTGGGAGGCCCGGGCTAACGACGCCGACGCGATTCTCCTGATCGCCGAGGCCCTGGCGGTCAACGAGATGATCGACCTGCAGATCCTGGCGACGGAGCTTCGGATGACGACACTGATCGAGGTCCACTCGATGGAAAACCTCATCCGCGTCCGCGACACCGTCATCGGCTTCCCGCATCACGCGTACAGCCTCATCGGCATCAACAACCGCGACCTCGACACCTTCCACACGAGCCTGTCGACCAGCCTGCGTCTGGCCGACTTGGTTGAAGACAAGAGCGTCCTCGTCAGCGAGTCCGGCATCAGCACCCGCGACCACGTCGCCAAACTCGCCGACGCCGGCGTCCGAGCGATGCTCGTCGGCGAAAGCCTGATGCGCGAACCCGACGTCGAACAGGCGACCCGGCTGCTGTTGGCGTGAGGCTATAAAGGTGATGTCCGTGTTTGTTCCACAATTCTTGTTGCCTCGATGAATTGTGGATTTGCGCCTGCATTCAACACGATGATCCAGGTGACGTCGTGTCAACCTACAGAGGCCCATCCTGTCTTGTAGGACTATTCGCCCACCGTGCAAATGGGACGGCCGCGCCGAAGCCGAATCCTTTCACATAGACGGCCACGCCGCCTGGTCCGATGATGAGGCGGCTCACTCGGCTTCGATCGAGCACGCGCTTGAGCTGGCCCTTATTGAAGACTTGGACCTGATTATCGCTAAACACAATCGCGACGTGCCGATAGTAAAACCAGAAACCAAGCATGGTTGTTAGTAGTATGGACTGCACTGCCACACCAGCAAGGATAAGTCCCAGCCAGCTATCAAAGTCTGGGTGTACTTCCTCGACCGCAAAAACTTGAAGTAATAATACAGCTAGCGGTACAAGCCATCCCAAAAGCGAGATGATGCAGGAACCGCACCAGTAGCGACGACTGTCATGCATCGCTTGTTTTCCGGCGGGCCATTGCATGCGTCTTCGGGAGGAGTCAAGAGTAGCTCCCGGATCAGGTCGCCAGATAGGCGGTCATGGGCAGTCTTCGTACGGTTGACGCGGAGGTCACTGGTTTGCTTCGGACGTTGGCGCGTCATTCGCCCGTTACTCCGGGTCGGCCCGAGCACGAACAATCGGAGATGGAGCGGGCGAAGGAGTTCACGGGTTCGTTCCCTGCCACTTGTGGCAACTGGGCATCGCACCAGCGTCAGCAGTCCAGTGAGCTTGCCTGACTGACTCAACGCCAGATTCGAAGGCATGACGGTCTTGGCATTCTGCTCCTGAACAGTTAGTGACGGGTTTGAGCTGCGCTGCGCCGTGGCGGCCGGCGGGACGGATTGACGCAGTTCTGCCTCGTCCGCGGCCGGGCGGTCGGCGGACTTGGTCTTGGCAGGGACGCCGAGCGGTCGGCCGGGGTGGTTTTGGGGTGGTTCTCGGGTCGTGGCCGGGTACGCGGGGAGACTCGGCGGCGACCAACTGGGCCGGCGGCGCACCGCGTGGTGCGCGCTCCACGTGGGCCATTTTCGATCGGTCGGCGGTGAGCTTGTTGGGACTTGGCGTAGCGTCGGCCATGAGCGTCGCCACCGTCTCTGCCGAGGAAGCTCGTCGGGAAGTGGAAGCCGGGCGGGCCGTGTTGGTGGACGTGCGGGAGCCGTTCGAGCGGCGGGCGGAGCACGTGCCGGAGTCGCGGAGTTGTCCGCTGTCGAAGCTGGACGCGGAGTCGCTGAGGAGCGAGCTGAACGGCACGCCGCCGGAGAGCATCATCTTCCAGTGCCGTAGCGGCCATCGCTCGGCCCAGGCGGCGGCGAAGGCGGGCTTTGGCCGGAGTATGGAAGGCGGGCTGCCGGCGTGGAAGGAAGCCGGCGGCCGGACCGTCAAGTCCTCCGGCGGAGCGATCGACATCATGCGTCAGGTGCAGATCACCGCCGGCAGCGTGACGGCCGTGGGCACGCTGCTCGGGGTGGTCGTTTCGCCCTGGTTTTTGATCGTCCCCGCGTTCATCGGCACGGGGCTCACGTTCGCCGGCGTCAGCGGCTGGTGCGGCATGGCCAAGGCGTTGGCGCTCATGCCATGGAACCGCGTGCCGGCCGCCGCGTGAGGCCGGCTACTTGAGCAGATCGAGCGTGTCGAATCGGCCCTTCTCCAGGAACTCCAGCGACGCCCCGCCGCCCGTGGAGACGTGGCTGACGTGCTCGCTGAGGCCGAGCTTCTCGACCGCCGCGGCAGAGTCGCCGCCGCCGATGATGGTGATGGCACCGCTTTCACGCGTCGCAGCGGCACAGGCGTCGGCGACAGCCTGGGTGCCGGCGGCGAAGGGGGTCTTCTCGAAAACGCCCATCGGGCCGTTCCAGATGACGGTCCTGGCCTGCTTGATCTCGCCGACGTAGCTGTCGCGGGTCTTGGGGCCGATGTCGAAGCCCTCCATGCCGTCGGGGATGTCGCCCTCGACGATGCTGGTCGTTGCGTCGTCGGTCATCCGATCGCTGATGACGGTGTCGACGGGCAGCTTGATCTTCCCGCCCACCCCGCCTGCCTTATCGAGCAGCGATTTGGCGAGGTCGACCTTGTCCTTCTCCACGAGCGAGTTGCCGACCTGTTTGCCCAGGGCCAGGAAGAACGTGTATGCCATCGCCCCGCCGATGAGCAGCGTGTCGGCCTTGGTCAGCAGCTCTTCGATGACGTTGATCTTGTCGCTGACCTTCGCCCCGCCGAGGATCGCAACGAACGGCCGCTGTGGCTGGCTGACGGCGTCGCCGAGGAATTGGAGCTCCTTCTCGATGAGGAAGCCGGCGGTCATCGGTTTGCCCGATTCCTTGAGTTTTGCGGGAACGCCGTAGGTGCTGGCGTGGTTGCGGTGGGCGGTGCCGAAGGCGTCGTTGACGTACGCGTCGGGCAGCGTGGCCGTGATGAGCGCGTCGACGAAGTCGGCTTCGTTCTTCTCCTCGCCCTTGTGGTAGCGGAGGTTTTCGAGAAGCAGGACGTCACCGTCGCCGAGCTTGCCGACGAGGTCCTTGACGCCGTCGCCGATGCAGTCGTCAGCGAAGTGGACGTTGGTGCCGGCGTTGTGCTGGTGGAGGTAGTTTGCGACGGGCTTCAGGGAAAACTCAGGCTTCCGCTCGCCCTTCGGCCGACCGAGGTGGCTCATGAGCACCAGTCGCCCACCGCGGCTGACGATGCTCTTGATCGTCGGCATCGCCTGCGTGATGCGCCGGTCGTCGGTGATGGTGCTGCCATCGAGCGGCACGTTGAAGTCGGCACGCATCAGCACGGTCTTGCCGGCGACGTCGAGGTCTTGGAGGGTCATGCCGCGACTCTAATACCGGCCGACGAGTCGCCGCCACCGCGACAACAAATGCCGACCCGCCAGGACACAGCCGACAGCCAGCAGCGTCATCGCCATCGCGGCCGGCCAGTCGGCGGCGCGGTATCGCGGGTAGGCGAGCACGCCCGCGTATGCCCCGCACAGACACAGCACCACGCCAAGTGCGGCCACGCGAGAGGTCGACCGCCGCTCGTCCAGCCGTCGCATCCGCTGACGATCGCGACGCACCTGACGCAGCCGCTGAGCCTCGCGGGCCTCCTCGTCCAGGTCGTCGGTGTCGTCGATGACGAAGTCGTCAGCCACCGGTGACGGTACGAGCGGCGGCTTGCCGCAGGTCGGCGTGCGGATCGCAGGCCCGCTACGCTGGCGTCATGCCCAAGAGGACTGGTGTCATCGTCTCCCGCGTTGCCATGCTCTCGTGCCTGGTCGGCGTGGCGGGTTGCGACATGAAGGGTTGCCGCAGCGACAACTCCAGCGGCTTGGAAAGTCCCGTGGCCCTCGCCGAGCCCGTCTACGGCAGCGGCACCATCTCCGGCACCGTCAGCTACGACGGGCCGATGCCGGACGTGAAGATCGTCGGCGAGAGCGATGCCTGCGGCGAGGTCGTTGACGAGTCGCTGGTCGTCTCTGCAGACGGCGGACTGGCGAACGTGCTGGTCTACCTCGACGGCGAGCAGGTGGTCGACTCGACCGGCCAGGCACGCACGCCGGCCGAGCTGGATCAAACCGGTTGCCGATTCGTCCCGCGTGTCCAGGGCGTGCAGATCCAGCAGATCTTCGAGGTCGCCAACGGCGATCCGATGCGGCACAACGTGCGGTTCGCTCCGGAAAACAACGAGCGGCAGAACCTCATCTTCGCCACCGGAGGCACCCGGCAGTCCGTCACGTTCAACCGGCCCGAGAGCGACCCCTTCGTCGTCAAGTGCGACATCCACCCGTGGATGACGGCCTACGTCCGCGTCTTCGGCCATCCGTTCTACGCGACGACCGACACCGACGGCCGATTCGAGATCGCCCAGGTGCCGGCCGGCGAGTACGACGTCACCACGTGGCACGAACTGCTCGGCGAGCGGTCGGCAACCCTGACGGTCGGTGATGAAGTGACGCAGCTTGACTTCACCTACGCCCGGCCGCAGAGCTAGTGGCTCGCTATTCTGCCGGCATGGCCACTCGCACGCCCTTCGTCGCCGGCAACTGGAAGATGAACCTCGACCGCGCCGCCGGCATCGAGCTGGCGAAGCTCCTCGCTGCCGAGGAGCATCCCGGCGTCGACGAGGGGTGCGCCCCGCCGTTCGTCTACCTCGACGCCGTCAAGCAGCACCTGGGTGACAAGGTGATGCTCGGGGCCCAGGACTGCTACTTCGAGAGCAAGGGTGCCTTCACCGGCGAGGTCTCGGCCGAGATGCTGGTGGACATCGGCTGCCGGTTCTGCCTCGTCGGCCACAGCGAGCGCCGTCACGTGCTCCACGAGCCCACGGAGCTGCTGGCCAAGAAGGCGTCCGCCGTCTTTAACGCGGGGCTGACGCTCGTCCACTGCGTCGGCGAGACCCTCGAGCAACGCGAGGCCGACCAGACCTTCGGCGTCATCGACGGGCAGCTCAGCGAGCTGTCGCCCAAGCTGGACGATCCGGCACGCGTCGTCATCGCCTACGAGCCCGTCTGGGCCATCGGCACCGGCAAGACGGCCTCGCCGGAGCAGGCACAGGAGGTCCACGCGTACATCCGCGAGCAGGTGAAGGAAGACTTCGGCGGCGACTTCGCCGATGCCGTCCGCATCATCTACGGCGGCAGCGTCAAGGCGGACAACGCGGCCGAGCTGATGGCCAATCCAGACGTCGACGGAGCTTTGGTCGGCGGCGCCAGCCTGAAGGCCGAGCAGTTCCGCCCGATCCTGGAAGCCGCCCAGCCCAAGGGCTGAGCCCCCACTCCGTCATCCTGAGCGAGCACAGCGAGTCGAAGGACCTCGCCTGGGGCCCGCGACGCAGAGCAAACGAGGTCCCTCGGCTGCGCTCGGGATGACGGATTGAGCATGACGCCCGCTCGGTCGAACCCCTGTGCGGCTGAGCGTTCCGCTGCCTAACCTTCCCGCCGCGAGCGTCTCGCCCCTGCCATGGCCAACGTCCTTTACAACATTCTGGCTCCGATCTTCGGATTCGTCTGCGTTTTCATGATCCTGCTGATCCTGATCCAGAAGGGTCGCGGCGGTGGGCTCAGCAGCGCGTTCGGCGGAGCGGGCGGAAACACGGCGTTCGGCAGCAAGACCGGCGACGTGCTCACGTGGGTTACGGCGGGCGTCTTCGTGATCTTCCTCCTGCTGAGCATGGTCCTGATCTGGACCGGCGATGCGGTCGCGGCCGACAACACGCTGGTCCTGGACGAGGGTGAGACTCAGGTCGACGGCGCGGAATCCGGCGAGGGCACAAGCACGACGCCCGATGACGACGACACGCTGATTCTCGACCCGCCTGTCACACCGGCTGCCGATTAGTTACGGTGTGGGCAACTGGTCGGGGGCGACCTGCACGACGAGACCTTCCACACTTGGGGGCGCACCCCGGCGGACTGACGCATGATCCAAAGCATGACGGGCTTCGGCGACGCCCAGGGAGAAGTGGGCGACCTCTCCGTCGCCGTCGAGGTCAAGAGCCTGAACAACCGCTTTTTCAAGGCGGTCATCCGTCTGCCCGACGCCCTCTCGTCGGCCGAGCCGGAGCTGGAATCGCTGCTCCGCCGCCGCCTGGGTCGCGGCAGCGTCTACTTCGCCGTCAAGATCGTGGATGACGAAGACACCGCCAAATCGGCGGCAGCGGTGGAAATCGACGAGGACCTCGCACGCCACGTGATGTCGCAGCTGTCGGCATTGGGTTTGGACGTCGACGCGACGGCCGTGCTGTCGGTGCCAGGCGTGGTTCGTCCGACCGACGCGCCCCAGCCAGTGTCGGTCGGTGTGACGTCACCCGAGACGCGTGCGCAGCTCGCCGCCCTGGCCGACGCGGCGGTCGATCGGCTGATCGTGGTGCGCAAGTCCGAAGGCGACGCCCTGGAGAAGGACCTCGTCGGCCACCTCGACAAGATGCAAGGCCACCTCGACGCGATTGCCACGCGGGCCGGCGGCGTGGTGGAGCAGTACCACGACAAGGTCCAGGCCCGCGTCAACGAGCTCTTGGCCAAGGCCAATCTGCAGATCGACCGGTCCGAGTTGCTGAAGGAAGTCGCCGTCTTCGCCGAGCGGAGCGACATCAGCGAAGAGCTGCACCGCCTCGGCCATCACGTCGCACAGTTCCGCCAGAGCCTGTCCGATGACGGCCAGGAACACGTGGGCCGGAAGCTCGACTTCATCGCCCAGGAGATGTTGCGCGAGGCAAACACGATCGGCTCCAAAGCCAACGACGCCGACATCGCCGGCCGGGTCGTCGAGATGAAGGGTCTGGTCGACCGGCTCAAAGAGCAGGTGCAGAACGTGGAGTAGGACCGGAGACGCGTGCATCTGTCGCGCTAGTCTCTGCCATGCCTGGCCAGTTGATCGTCCTGTGCGGCCCGAGCGGTGTGGGGAAGAGCACGCTGTCGCTGCGCATGGCGGACGAACTCGGCGTCGCGTACGTGCCGGCCGTCACCACGCGCGAGCCGCGTCCCGGCGACAACAAGGGCAAGGCATACGAGCACGTCAGCGAGGACGTCTTCTTCGAACGGCTCGATGCTGGGAAGTTCCTCGAATACGCCCAGAACTACGACGACTACTACGCCACGCCGAAGCATCCGGCCCTGGACTACTTGGCCGACGGGCGAGACGTGTTGCTGGAAATCGACGTGCAGGGCGCGCTGCAGGTGCGGTACCACTACCCCGAAGCGTTGCTGGTCTTCGTGCTCCCACCGACGGAGAAGACGCTCTACGACCGGCTCGTCGAGCGAGGCCGGGACGAGCCGCGGGTGATCGCCAAGCGATACCGAGCGGCCCGGCGTGAGATCCACATGGCCAAGGGGAGCCGGGCGTTCGACGCGATGCTGGTCAACGACGATCTGGAGCAGGCGGTTGGTGAGCTCAAGAAGCTGGTCCGCTACCGCCAAGGCGAGCACCTTGGCGACGTCGAGCAAAGCCAGGGACCTGGGCTGTTCGATCCACCGACGGCGCAGTAAATGGACTGATACGGATGATGAGATTGAATCGGCTCCTGCTTCCGACTTGACTGGTTGAGCATCGACCGAATCGTGACGCCGAGGGTTGAGCGGAGCGATGCCCCGGACGCGTCGGTGGAGTGACCTTTCTCGGACGTCGCTCCGGGGCATCGCTC
>JBCDKH010000094.1 GCA_038746835.1 Planctomycetota bacterium
CCGCCGCGTTGGTGAGCTGTCCAGCATGTAACAGCCGCTAGGTGGGCGGACAAAGTCGACATCATCGATGCCAAGCGACCTCTCTCGAAGCATGTCGCTAGGGCGTGCAAGCGATCCGCACTCGGGACAACACGCCGTGTCTTTCGCGATATTGACATGTTGTGGCGGGATGTTGCGGCCGCAGGAGTTGCACCGCAGATCGCTACTCACGCGCAGAGCTTAACAAATCACGTTCGAGCAGTCGCTGCAAACAGACTCTCCAGATCGTCGAAGAAGCCGGGGTAGGTCTTGGAGACGCAGCCCGGGTCTTCGATGACGATGCCCTTTCGGCGGGTGGAGGCCAGGGCGAAGCTCATGGCCATGCGGTGGTCGTCGTAGGTGGCGATGCTGGCCCTACGAACCCGTGGCGGTGGGATGATCGTCATCGAGACGTCGCCGGCGGACTCGTCGATCGTGACGTCGGCACCGAGCTTCGACAGCTCCGTCTGGAGGGCGGCGACGCGATCGGTCTCTTTGACCCGCAGCGTTTTGAGGCCGTGCATCGTCGTGGGTCCAGAGGCGAAGAGCGCGACGACGGCGAGCGTCTGGGCACAGTCGGGCATGAGCGACAGGTCGGCCTCGATGCCTTCGAGCCGTTCGGGGCCGACAAGGACCGTCTCGTCGCGCGTCTGCGTGACGTGGCAGTGCATGCGGCGGAGCAGCTCGGCAAACCGCGCGTCGCCCTGCAGGCTGTCGGTGCCCAGACCCGGCAGTGTGATCCGACTGCCGGGGTGGATCGCGGCCAGGCCGAGGAAGTAGCTGGCGGCGCTGGCGTCGGGTTCGATGTGGTACTGCGACCGCACGTACCGGCCGCGCGGGACGATCACGGCTTCGGGGCGTTCTTCGCGCTCGTCGAGTTCGACCTCGGGCGTGATGCCGAAAAGGTCCATGAGTCGCATCGTCATCTGCACGTATGGCCAGCTGGCCTGCATTCCGTCGAGTTCGACGCGAACTTCCTGCCGTGCGTAGGGAGCGACCATGAGCGCGGCGGAGAGATACTGGCTCGAGAGCGTCTGTCCTGCTGCGTAGCGAATCGAGCCGCCCGAGATTCCGCTCCCGTTGACGTGCAACGGCGGGTAGCCCTCGCTCTCTGGCGCGTAGCCAACTGCAGGCTCGTTCGTTCCAGCGAGATCGTTGAGGAGCATTGCCAGCGGTCCGGCTGGGCGTTCGCGCATCCGCTGGACACCGTCGAGCTTGAACCGCGCCTGTCCCACGGCCGCAAGCAGTGCCGAGAGGAAACGGATCGTCGTGCCGGAGTTGCCACAAAAAAGCTCGATGTCGTTCGACGCAAAGTCCTCGCTGGCCGGGGCGTCGACGGTGACCGTTTTGGCCGGCTCATCGATGTCGAGCTTGAGCCGAAGGCGGCCGAGGTTGTCGAGCATGTGCCGGGTGTCGTCGGCGAAGAGGACGCCAGTCAGTTTGCAACGACCCGTCGACAGAGCCGCCAGAACGAGGGCACGATTCGTCAGAGACTTGCTGCCGGGGACCGTCACCGTCGCGTCGATCGGTCCTTGCAGCGGGTCACTCGTCCAGGTCGCGTCCGACATCGTGATGAGCGTACGAGCGAGATTGCGACTTCGGGCTGGCAGGCCGTGCGGGTAGCGTTCTGGCATGGATGGCGATCGGACCTACCGCACCAGCTCGCCGCTTGATAAGAAGCCGGACGGCGTGATCCGCGTCGTCGTCCTAGGCGGAGGCTTTGGCGGGGCGTACTGCGTGCAGCACCTCGAAAACGCCCTTCGCTGGCGGCCGGAGTTGCGGGAGAAGGTCGAAATCGTCCTGATCGACCGGAACAACTACTTCGCGTTCAGCCCGCTGCTCGTCGAGGCCGGGACGGGGAGTCTGCAGCCGTCGCATGCCGTTGTCGGGCTTCGGCAGTTCTGCAGGAAGGCCCGATTCGTCGCGGCCGAGGTCGTGAACTTCGATCTCAAGGCCAAGACGGTCGACTTCCGCATCTCCGGCGAGGCTGGGAGGTGCACGACCCACTTTGACCACCTGGTTCTGTCGATGGGCACGGTCACACTCAAACCGCCTGTTCCGGGCTTGAAGGAATACGGCTACGAGATGAAGAGCCTGGCGGATGCGATCGCCCTGCGTGAGCGCGTCGTCCGGCTTCTGGAGCGGGCCAACGCCATCGACAGTCTCGAAAAGCGGCGTGAGCTGCTGACCCTAACCG
Organism: Planctomycetota bacterium; assembly: GCA_038746835.1. Lineage (NCBI taxonomy): Bacteria > Pseudomonadati > Planctomycetota > Planctomycetota bacterium. The sequence continues at coordinate 2,216 of JBCDKH010000094.1, forward strand.
TCATCGGCGGCGGGTTCACAGGCATCGAGGTCGCTGGCGAGTTCGACCAGTACCTCAAGAAAGCCGTCCGGTCGTACCCGAGACTGTCGGAGAGGGACGTGCAGGTCGTCGTGCTTAATCGCGGCGATCGTCTGCTGGGCACGTTGCACGAAGAACTCGGCAAGTGGACCCACGACCACCTCGTCCGCCGTGGGATTGACGTCCGCATGAAGACCGAAGCGACTGCGATCCATCCGAACGAGGTCGAGCTCTCCGACGGCACGCGCCTGCCGGCCAACACCGTGGTCTGGTGTGCGGGCATCATGCCGAATCCGAGCGTGAAGTTCTTCGACGTGCCGACGGACAAGCGTGGATACATCCTGTGCGAGCGGGACTGCCGCGTGAAGGGCCACGACGCCGTCTGGGCACTCGGCGACGCAGCGGTCAACCCGCAGGCGAGCGGCGACGCGTACCCGGCCACAGCACAAGCGGCCGTCCGGCAGGCGAAGTTCTGTGCGCGCAACATCGTCCACGTGCTCGAAGGCGAGCCGACCAAGCCGGCCGACTTCAAAGACCTCGGCCAGCTCGCCGCCTTCGGCCACGGCGACGCGGTTGCGGAGACGTTCGGCATGCGGTTCACCGGCTGGTTCGCCTGGTTCCTGTGGCGCGGCGTCTACCTCATGAAAATGCCGGGGCTGGGCCGGAAGATTCGGGTTGCCGTCGACTGGACGCTGGACCTTGTGACGCGTCGCGACTTCGTCGAGCTCGGCGTCACACCCGACAAGCCGTCGACCGAAGTGCAAGACGCAACGTCAAAGGCAGACGACAGCCGATCGATCGCCGCGTGAGCTTGTTCCGTCATCCCGAGCGCAGCCGAGGGACCTCGTCTGGATCTGCGGTCGGAAGCAGGCGAGGTCCTTCGACGCGCTGCGCTCGCTCAGGATGACGGATCAGAGGCGGAATTTGATCACACCATCGACGATCGTCGTCGTCGGTCGTCCGATGACGTTCCAGTCGGCGAAGGGGCAGTTGCGGCTCTTGGAGGCGAACCGCTCCGGGTCGATCGTCCACTGCCGCTCCGGGTCGATGATCGTCACGTCCGCCATGGCGCCGACGGCCAGGGTGCCGCGGTCGATGCCGAGAAGACGGGCGGGCTGGACGGTCATCATCTCGATGAGCCGCGTCGCGTCGATGTGGCCAGCGTCGAAGAGTGCTTGCTTGTAGAGCGGAAAGGCACATTCGAGCCCCAGAATGCCAAACGCCGCCTCAGCGAGCGGAGCATTCTTCTCTTCGGCCAGGTGCGGCGCGTGGTCGGTGGCGAGGCAGTCGATTGTGCCATCGACGACGCCGCGTACGACGGCGGCGACGTCGTCGGCCGTCCGCAGCGGCGGGTTCATCTTGTAGTTCGCATCGAACGAACGAATCGACTCGTCCGTCAGCAGCAGGTGGTGCGGCGACGCCTCGGCCGTCACGCGAAGGCCGTCCGCCTTGGCGCGACGAACCAGTTCGACCGCGCCGGCGGTGCTGATGTGCTGGACATGGTACCGACAGCCGATACGCGTGTTGAGCACGACATCGCGAGCGAGCATCAGCTCCTCAGCCTCAGCGGGAATTCCGGGCAGACCCAGCTCCGCCGCGACCGCCCCGCCGTGGACACAGCCGCCGGAGAGCGATGGCTCTTCGCAGTGCTGCATGACAAGTGCGTCGAACATGCCGCAGTACTGAAGTGCCCGCCGCATCACGCCCGCGTCTGCGACCCCGGCTCCGTCGTCGGTGAACGCGACGGCCCCACGAGCGTGCATGCCGCCGATTTCTGCCAGCTCCTTGCCGGCTCTGCCCTTGGTGAGGCACCCGACGGGCAGCACGTTGGCCAGGCCGACGCGGGCGGACTCGCGCAGGACGAACTCGATGCTCGCCTCGTCGTCCAGGGGCGGCGTGGTATTGGGCATGCACGCGACGGTCGTGAAGCCGCCCGCCACCGCCGACGCGGCACCACTGGCGATCGTCTCCTCGGCCTCGTCGCCGGGCTCACGGAAGTGGACGTGCGGGTCGATCAGACCGGGCGTAACCCAGCAGCCCGCCGCGTCGATCGTCTCGTCGGCCTGGCCGAGATCGTGCCCGACGGCAGCAATCCTGCCATCGCGGATCAGGACGTCTGCCTCCCGCGGCATCCCGGCCGCAGGGTCGATGACGGTGCCGTTGGTGATGAGTATACGAGGCATACCACAGTTCAGGATGTCCAGTCGATGACTTGCAAGCTGTCGACGTAGGAGAGGTGTCGATCGGCCGAAAGGATCGGCATCGCGTGCGTTACAGCGATGGCCGCAAGCTGAATGTCGATGGCTGGAATCGGACGCCCCGTCTCCTTGAGCTGCTGCTTGATCTGGCCAAATGCCCGAGCCGCAGCGGCGTCGAAGGGAAGCACGTCGATGGCCGTCAGGATGAGGTCAAGCCGTTGCCGATTCTCGTCGCGCCGTCGGTCCGAGCTACCGGCCACACCTGCCCACAGTTCACCGACGATTGGCCAGCACAAGACAACGTTGGCCTGCTCTTCTCGAAGGCGCTTGAGCATCCACGGCGAACCATCCACCAGTGGCGTCGCATGATTCGTATCGAGGAGCAACGAGCGCGTCGTCATGATGGACGCGGCCCCCATCGTTTCTCGTACAAACGCCAGCGTCGCTCCGCCTCCTCGTCATCGACGCCTTCCCACGACTCCGCGTCGACCTCGGCTGCCGACCGTTGCCAGTCGTCGGAAACCTCTGACTCCAGCGGGCCAAGCTTCTCGATCAGCTGTGTGAGACGAGCATTCGGCTGCTGAGCGTCGGCTGACGGGGATTCGACATCGGTCTGAACCGGAAGACGCACGTCGAGTTCGACTCGGTCCCCAGGCTGCAGGCCGGTTGCATCGTCGAGGACGATGACGCCACGCTCCTTGATCGTGCCCTTACGAATCACGGTCTGATGCTACGCGTCCCCGGGTCTGGCCCGTGTGACGAGATACAGCACCGCCATGCGGACGGCCAGACCGTGACTGACTTGGTCGAGGATGGCGGAGCGGGGGCCGTCGGCGATGCTCGTGGCGATTTCGACGCCGCGGTTCATCGGGCCGGGGTGCATGACCAGCAGATCGTCCCGGCAACGAGCGAGCCGCTCCTCGGTCATGCCGAAGAGCGACGCATACTCGCGATTACTCGGAAAGGCGGCCGACTTCAGTCGCTCGAACTGGATGCGCAGCATGTTCACCGCGTCCACCTCCGGCAGGACGGCGTCGAGGTCGTGCGAGACACTCACGCCGGGCAGCCTCGCCAGCGACGCAGGGACGAGCGTCGAAGGGCCGACGAGGGTGACGCGGGCACCGAGTTTGGTCAGGCCGAAGAGGTTGCTGCGGGCGACGCGGCTGTTGGCGATGTCGCCGACGATGGCGACGTGCAGGCCGTCGATCTTGCCGAATCGCTGACGCAGCGTGAAGAGGTCCAGCAGCGCCTGCGTCGGATGGGCGTGGGCACCGTCGCCGGCGTTGACGACCCGGCACTTCACCGAGTCCGCGACCAGCTTCGCCGCCCCGGCCGAAGCGTGGCGGACGACCATCACGTCGACGCCCATCGCCTCGATCGTGCGGACGGTGTCGACCAGCGACTCGCCCTTGCTGACGCTGCTGCCCTTGGCCGAAAAGTCGACAACGTCTGCGCTGAGCCGTTGGGCAGCGAGTGTGAAGCTCACTCTGGTGCGGGTCGAGTCCTCGAAAAACGCGTTGACCACGACTTGGCCGCGAAGGGCTGGCACCTTCTTCACGCTGCGTGTGCTGACGTCGGCAAAGCCGTCCGCGGTGTCAAGCACGAACCGAATCTCGTCGGCCGAGAGCTCGGCCAGCGACAGCAAGTGCGGCCGAATCCATCGTGGCGTCTCGTCGCTCACGCCGACACCTCCACGCCGTCGTGGCCGTCGGTTTCGGTGAAGCGGACGTTGACGCGCGAGCCGGCTTCTGGTGAGAGCGACAGGCCGACGACGTCGGGCTGGATCGGCAGTTCGCGACCGCCGCGATCGACGAGGACCGCGAGCTTGACCCACGCCGGCCTGCCGAAGTCGACGAGAGCCTGCAATGCCGCGCGGACGCTGCGGCCGGTGTGGATCACGTCGTCGACCAGCCACGTCGGCACGCCGTCGATGTCGCCCGGCAGGTCAGTCGCTCCGACGACGGCATTCGGGCCGATCTCGCGAAGGTCGTCGCGGTAAAGCGTGACGTCGATCGACCCGCCGCGGACGTCAAGGCCGGCGTCGGCGAGTCGCTTACGAAGCCTGGCAGCGAGGGTCTCGCCGCGGGTGACGATGCCCAGCACATTGACGGAACCGCCTGAGTGCGTCTCACGCATGGCCGACGCCATGGCGGCGATGGCCGTCTCGACTGACGCGGCGTCGGGCACGTTGCGACCGTAGCACTCACGCCGCTGTCAGCTTGAAGACCGTGATCTCCGGCTTGCACCAGTTCTGCCAGCGTTGGCCGTACGACAGGCCGCGGTTGACGTAGAGACTTTGCCCGTCGCCGAGGTCGTACAATCCGCGGACGAAGGGGCGTCGCGCCCGGCCGCCAAGTTTTCTGCCGAGCTGTCGGCCGTGGGTGTGGCCGGCGAGCATCCAGTGCCACGGGTGCGGCTTGAGCGCGACGGCGTTGCGTGGATCGTGGTTGAGGCAGATCGTCGGCCCGTCGACGCCGTCGAAGGCAACATCGGCGTCGAGGCGATCGGTGTACAGGTCGTCGAGGCCGACAATCGTCACGCCGGCGACGTCAATGGCTTCGTTGCGAAGCAGCCGGATGCCGAAACGTCCGAGTTCGCGTTGCAGGCGAAGGGCGCGGGCTTCGCCCTCGCGTGGGTTGCGTTTGCCGACGAGTCCGTAGTCGTGATTGCCGAGCGTGCAGACGATGCCCATCGGCGGCTGCGGGTCGAGTTCGGCGAGCAGTCGCGCGGCGAGTTTGGCATATCGGTGCCCGCCGGTGATGAGGTCGCCGGTGACGACCAGCAACGCAGGCCGAAGCTCCGCGACGTGGCGGAGCTGCTCGCGCAAAAAACCCATCGTCACGACCGGCGAGACGTGCAGGTCGCTGATCTGCACAAGCCGAAGTCCCTCGGCCCCCAGCGGCAGGTTTGGCAGCGGCATTCGGAGTCGACGGATGTCGAGCCAGGTTCGATGGACTGGTGCCGCGTGCAGGCCCGTCAGTCCGAGTCGCGAAAAAACACGCCATGCACGGCCGCGGAAGCGGAACTGCTTGCGCCAGTCCGCGTCGTGGACCGCACGCTGCAGCGTGGTGGAGACTCTCCCGAGCGACACGTCAAACGGTAGCGGGCGTCCTCGGACTGCGGGCCGTAGCCCCGCAGCTACCCGCCCGCGCGGTTAACTAGCCGACGTTGCCGATCAGGCCGACTTCGTGGCCGGCGTCGCCTTTGTTGGAGACGTGCTGGACGGGTTGCATCGGGTGCTCGCTGACGGCTTCGATCCCGCTCGTGGCGTGGAGATCGTGGTCGTCGGCCCAGGCACGCAGCAAAGCCGCGAGACGGGCATCCAGTTCGTCGCGCGCGTCGGTGCCGGCAGAGATCGGCTCCACGCCGGAGTCGCTCTGGCGCTCGGCCACCTCGTGCAGGACCATCTCGGCGAGGTTTTCCACGGGCAGACGCTGAATCGCGGTCCGGCCGACCCAGATCGACTCGACTGGCCCGGGGTACGCCAGAAGCGCCCGCTCGGCGGCCTCGACGGCGTCGGCGCGGGACGGGTAGCGGCCGCGGAAGGTTTCGCGGTCGAAGCTGAAGGCGTAGCCGTAGTCGGTGCTCATGTCAGTGCGGTCAGCAGTCTCAGTTTTTGACGGTATCGGCTCTGTGGCAACTTTCTGTTCTGTGTATCCTCTCCCGCATGCCAACTTTGGAGATGATCAAACACGCGAAGGATCGCGAAATGACCGAGCCACCGGCCCCCGTGCCGCTTCTCGATCTGCGCGCTCAGTACGACACGATTCGTCACGAAGTTCGACCGGTGATGGACGCCCTGTGCGAAAGCCAGGCGATGGTGCTGGGTCAGGCGGTCACCGATTTCGAGCAGGAACTCGCCGATTACTGTGGCACAAAGCACGCCATCGGCGTTTCCAGCGGCACCGACGCGCTCCTCGCGGCAATGATGGCACTGGACATCGTGCCGGGCGATGAGGTGATCGTCCCAGCGTTCACGTTCTTTGCGACGGCCGGATGTGTCAGTCGGATGGGCGCGACGCCGGTCTTTTGCGATATCGATCCGCACACGTTCAACCTCGATATCGAAGACGTCGCGCTGCGCATGACGCCCAAGACCAGGGCGATCGTGCCGGTTCACCTGTTCGGCCAGTGCGCGGACATGGAGGCGGTCAATGAGATCGCGTGCGATCCGAAGCTCGATCGGGCGGTCTGGGTGCTCGAAGACGCCGCCCAGGCCATCGGGGCCGAGCGTGGAGACAAAAAGGCGTGTCAGATGGGCTGGTGTGGAGCACTAAGCTTTTATCCGACTAAGAACCTCGGTGCGTTCGGCGACGCCGGGGCGGTCTGCTGTGACGACGATGCCTTTGCCGATCGGCTCCGCCGCGTCCGAGTCCACGGCAGCGGGCACACCTACTACCACGACGAGGTCGGCGGGAACTTCCGCATCGACGCCCTGCAGGCGGCGGTGCTGCAGGTGAAGCTTCGGCACCTCGACAGCTGGGCCGCGGGCCGGCGCCAGCACGCGGCGACGTACGACGAGCTGCTGGCCGACTCGCCGGTGGTGACGCCGCACATCGAGTCGGGCAACACCAGCGTCTACAACCAGTACGTCGTCCGCGTCCAGAACCGCGATGCCGTTCGCAAGCGGCTGGGCGAGCGCGGCATCGGTTCAGGCGTCTACTACCCGCTGGGGCTCCACGAGCAGAAGTGCTTTGCTCACCTCGGCTTCAAGCGGGGCGACTTCCCCGAGACGGAGAAGGCTTGCGAAGAAGTGCTGGCACTCCCGGTGTTCCCCGAGCTCCAACCCGAACAGATCGAGCAAGTCGCGTGCGAGCTGATCGACGCGGTCGAGTCCGTCGGGTGATTCAGGTCATAGAGACTGCGTCTTTTCCGACTGAAGCCGTTGGACAGAGCGCTGCGTCGTCCCGGGTCTGGTCGGACCGTCGGACCCGGGACGACGCTGCGCTCTGTCCTGCGGCTTCAATGGAGTTCAGGGAACATCACGTCGCTCGGGTTCAAGCTGTGGGCTTGTCTGGTCGACACGAGAAAGGTGTCCGTTGGTTCCGACACGACCGAAGCGTTAGCTCAGCACGTGGAGCGTCTTCAGGGCGAACTGGATCGCCTCGAGCGCGAAGTCGCCCACCTGAAGCACCTGGCGACCCTCGGCACGCTGGTCGCGCAGATTGCGCACGAGTCGAACAACCTTCTGACGCCGCTGGTGACGCACGCAAATGCGACAGACGACCCCGAGGCCGCCCTGACCAGGTGCCGCGAGGCCGCGGCGGCGGCGTCGCGGCTGAATGAGACCGTCCTCGGCTTCGGCCGACGTGACGCGGACGACGGCTCGGTCGAAATAGCGTCTTGCCTCAAACGCGTCCAAGGCGAGTCGGCCGATCACTGCGACGTCGACATCTCAGTCCCGGCTGCGACATTCGTGCCGATGACGCACGATCGCCTCGCGATGGTCTTCCGCAACCTCTTCGCAAACGCCGGCCAAGCCGAAGCAACACGCGTCGACGTCTCGGGTCAGGTGAACTCCACTGAAGTCACGCTCTTCATCCAGGACGACGGCCGGGGGCTGCCGAGCGGCCTGCGTGGCGACCGCGTCTTCGAGCCCTTCGCGACGGGCCGGCGAGGTGGAAACGGGCTGGGCCTTGCGATCTGCCGCGAACTGGTCACTGAAGCCGGCGGCTCGATCGGCGTCATGAAGCGCGCCGGCACCGGCACGACGTTCTGCATTCGCCTGCCACGAATCGATCAACCCACCACGGCTGCCGCGGCTTGACGTCGACGCCGACGCGCTCGACGAGCGGCGGCGAGGACTTCCGCAACAGCAGGGATCGTGACGATCGCGAACGCCGACCACGTCGCGATGCCGTAGGTGCCTGCTCCGTCGAGGCTCAGCCCAACCACGCCTGCCAGCGCGAGCCCCGCCAGCCCGACGCCCGGCCCGAGCATCGCCGCCGGCACGAGCACCAGCGCGACCAACCCGGCCGGATGCGTCGGTGCAACGATCGCAAACGCCAGCAACGCTGCATAGGACACCGCGACGGCCGATCGACTGGCACGCCACACCACGAGGCCGATCAGCAACGCAATCGCCAACGCGAGAAGCCGCGTGACCCGCGGCGCGAGGTCGACCACACCCGCCAGCGGCGACGTCGCCGGTGCCGAAAGCCACCGACGCGTCGCCTCGACCCACTCCGCTGCGTTGTCGCCCGCCAGCAGAAGCGCGACCCACAGAATCGAACTGACACCGACGAACCACAGGCTCGCCAGGCGTTTGCCGCCAGAGCCGACCAGCACCCATGGCACCAGAAGCAGCGCTATCGGCGACGTCGCGACCGCCAAGGCCAGCCAAAGGCCCGCCCGTCTTCGCCGGCCAAGCTCCGCCCGTCGCAGACTCGCTGCTGCAAACCACGTCGCCAGCACGGCCGGGCCTCCGAAGCCCGCCGCCATGAGCCACACCGCTGGTGACCAGGCAAACAGGCCCGCGTGCCAGACGCTGATGCCGCGCGATCGCAGCGACGCGATGATCTCCCAGGTCGCGCCCAGCACGCTGATCGCCAGCAGGATTCGCCATGGGAGAAGCCGATCGACGAGCGATCGTTCCGCCATCGTCGGTCGCCAGTCGCTGTCGCGTTCGGGCAGCGGTTCGAAGGACGTCGCCGCGTCGACGGCGCGCGTCGCGACGGCCGCAAGCTCGATGATCGGCGGTCTCGGCGGGCCGTGGGCGACTTCGTGCTCGCCGGAGATCCACGCCTCGCCGTGTGTCGACGCCTCGAGCGCAACCGGTTCGAGCGTCGGATGCCCCAGCACGACGGCCGAGCCGAGGACGAAACCCGTCATGCCAAGAACCAGTCGCTTCCCAAGCCTCGGCGAGACCTTGATCGCATCCGCCGGCGTGGTCGCAAGGAGCAGCCAGAGCACCACGACGACCGAAGACGCAATCAGCCAGCCGACGTGCAGCGTGTCGAGGCTCTGCGTCGCGTCGCCCGCCATCGCGAGCAACCCGATCGCCGGCAGCACGAGGATGGCGATGAGCGTGACGATCCAGGCACCGAGCCTCACGCGCGCGGCCATCCCTGGAGGCCGCTTGGGAGTTGACGCCGACGCATCGGACATGAGCGGTCTGAACCTCCACCAACCGGCGTCGCTCGCCCACACAGGCCGAGCCGCCGCTGCGTCAGCTTACTCCGCGCAGCCCGCTAAGGGTTGCCGAGCAGCCCGTCGACACCGCCCGGTAATGCTGGCCGGCCCGCCGGTGCCGGACCCGTCGGCAGGGTCAACTCTTGGCCGTCGCGATCAACGACGATCGACTGCGACTTGGCAAACGCCTCGTCCAGGAAGTCGCTTGCCGCGTCGACGGACGTGATGATGAACCCGCCAACGTCGTTCGGCCCGATCTGGCGGATCACGTCGCCCTTCACGAGTCCGAAGTGCGTGGCGGCGATGGCGTTGGGCTCGATCTCGCTCACGAGGACGCCGCGCATCGAACCGCGTTCTGGCGAAGCGACCAGCGTCAGCGTCTCCGAAAGGCGTCTGCCGTCGATGTCCTTGCCGGAGAACTGCTGCACGTCCTCACGGGCCTCACGATTCTTCTCGGCCAGCATCTTGCCGTACGACGCCCCGCCCGATCCCATCGGGCCAGCGAAGAGCCAGAGCATGATGCCCGTGGTCAGGAGCAGGGACAGGATTCCGATGCCGGCACCGAACTTCATGTGGCCTCCGCGTTGCGACGAGTTCGCCCGATGCTACGCCAGCTCGGGCGTCGCTACATTCGCGGCATGGATGGCGTCACCACGGCAATCGTGCTCTTCGTTTTCGTCTGCGTGCTCTTCCCTCGGCTGATCGCGAACCGGCCGCAGTATTACATCGGGCTGGCACTGACGCTTGTGATCATCGTCCTGACGCCGATCGCGACCATGGGCTTCGGCGAACGCGGACTCTTCGTCGCGATCGGTGCCCTCCAGGCGGCGGCGGTGTTGCTGCTGTTTCTCAGTGCCGGCGGGCTCAGTGTGCGTGGCTTGTCGAGCGAGATGCTCGGTGCCTTCGAAGTCATCCGCCGCGGCGAGACCGAGAAGGAAGTCATCATCCCCATCGGCGGGAAGAAGGAATCGCGCCGCACGGCACGCGATTCCATTGGCGAGCCGGGCCAGCCCATCGACCTCACCACCGACGGCGCCGACAGCTACCCCGCACGCAAGAAGGGTCCCGCGCCCACCCCACCAACCCCACCGTCTGCGAAGAAGCCCGACGAAGACGAAGACGGACCGATCCCCCTCGACTGAAGTCATCGGTAACGAAGTCGCGTGATACCCGAAGCCGAGTGCAGAGCGAAGCGTCGCACCGGGTCGGGGGACGCTCGTTCCGGGGGATCGCTTCGCTCACCCCACGGCTTCAATGCTCAATTGACACAATGCACGACACGTCGGTCGACGGGATCGAAGCCAGGTAGATCGTGCTTCAGCACAACGCGCGCCGCTCCCGACTGGTTCGCAGCCCGTCATGCTGAAGCACGACCTGATGGCTCGACTAACTCGATGGAAGCCGTGGGGTGAGCGAAGCGATCCCCCGGAGCGATGCATGATCGACTATCGCTCCCGCTCGACCTCGACACGCTCGACACCTCGCGCATCCATCGCGCCCTCTGCGTCCTTCAGAAAACGCTGCGCATCGCTCCAGTACCCCGCAGTCGGCTTCAACCCCGAGTCGACCGACTGGAAGAACGCGTTGAACCGCTCCATGTACCGCTCGCGAAGGTACTTCGCGATCATCGACGCCAG
>JBCDKH010000095.1 GCA_038746835.1 Planctomycetota bacterium
CGAGCGGTGTGGCGTCTGGAGCGGCATTGGTCTCGACGACGGCCGCGCCGTTGTCGACCTCGATGTGGAAGTGTCGGGCCATGATTCTCCTCGCGAGCGTCGGGCGGCGTTTCCTCGTCTTCCCCCGCGGGACACTTTACATTGACTGACTTTCCTGTGAAAGTATCAGGCCCGCTCCGACCAACCGAGCGACTCCATCGAAATGCCCGAATCGAAAGAACCGGCCACGCTTAGCGGCATCACCTGGAACCACACACGCGGTTTCGTCCCGATGGTCGCTGCCGCTCAGCGACTGTCCGAGCTGCATCCGAACGTCTCGATCACATGGGAGAAACGATCGCTGCAGGACTTTGCCGACGCGCCGCTCGACAAGCTGGCCGAGGCGTATGACCTGCTCGTCATCGATCACCCGTGGGCTGGCTTTGCCGCACGCGGCGGTGTGCTCGTGCCGATGGATGACCTGCTGCCAGCGGAGTTCCTCGCGGACCAGGCGACCAACAGCGTCGGCCCGAGCCACGAGAGCTACAGCTTTGACCGAAAGCAGTGGGCCCTCGCACTCGACGCGGCAACACCTGTCGCGTCATGGCGTCCCGACCTGGTCGAGCGCGTTCCGGAGACGGTCGACGATCTGCATCGTCTTGCGGACAAGGGAATCGTGATTCAGCCTGGCATTCCGCAGGACACGCTGATGAACTTCTACATGTTCGTCACCGCCCTCGACGGTGACGGATCGACAATCGCCGCTGATCCGGAGACGCTCGTCCCGCGTGCGTCGGGGCGGTTTGCGATCGAGCAGATGCAGGCCTTGGCAAATCGACTGCCGCGGGACCATTTCGAATGGAACCCGATCGCGGTCTACGAGCAGATAACGCGTCGCGACGACTTCGCCTATTGCCCGTGGGCCTACGGCTACAGCAACTACGCACGGCCGGGCTATGCCAGAAAACTCCTTGACTTCGGCGACATCGTCACGTTCGAAGGCAGGCCGATGCGGACGACACTCGGCGGCACAGGGCTGGCGGTCAGCAGCAAGACGAAGCACCGAGACATCGCTGGCGACTACGCACGTCTCATCGCCGATCCGGCGTGGCAGTCGACGCAGTTCGTCGAAGCGGGCGGACAACCCGGGCACCGGTCGGCGTGGGTCGACGACCGTGTCAACACGATCACGCGTGGCTACTTCGAGGCGACGCTGCCCTGCCTCGACCGCTCGTATCTTCGCCCGCGCTACGACGGCTCGCTCAGCTTCCAGGGCCGCGACGGCGGCGGTGCGATCATCCGCGATCACCTGATGCACGGCGGAGAGGTCGACGCAACACTCGACAAGCTCGACGCGAAGTACCGCGCCTCACGCGCCACGCAATAGCCACTCGCTGATACACGAACGGAGACCGCTGCGATGCCTGCCGACTTGCCGCTGAAAGGTGTCCTTGTCCTGGAGTTCTGCCAGTATCTCGCTGGACCGTGGGCAGGGCTTCGGCTCGCCGACTTGGGCGCAGACGTCGTGAAGATCGAGCGGCCCGGCAGCGGCGACGCGTGTCGGCAGCTCAAGACCAAAGGCGTAGAGGTCGATGGCGACTCGCTCGTGTTCCACACCGTCAACCGCAACAAGACGTCCCTCGCCGCCAACCTGAAAGATCCGAGCGATCTGCAGAAGGTCAGAGCCCTCGTTGCCAAGGCCGACATCGTCACGCACAACTTTCGGCCGGGCGTGATGGACAAGCTCGGGCTCGACTACGCGAGCGCGGCATCGATCAATCCGTCGATCATCTACGGCCAGGTCTCGGGCTACGGACCGGACGAGCCGTGGCGTGACAAGCCGGGACAGGACCTGCTCGCGCAGGCACGGAGCGGCCTGATGCACCTGACCGGCAAGGCCGACGACCCACCGACGCCGATGGGCATGGCCGTCGCAGACGGCATCTGCGGGCTGCATCTCACACACGGTCTGCTCGCCGCGCTCCGACGGCAGCGACGCACCGGGCACGGCGCCCTCGTCGAAGTGTCCCTGCTCGAGTCGCTGATCGATCTCCAGTTCGAGGCGCTGACCACGCACCTGAACGACGGTGGCCGAGCGCCACGTCGCAGCAGCGTCACGGCTTCGCATCCGTACCAAGGCGCGCCCTACGGCATCTACCCGACGGCTGACGGCTTCATCGCGGTGGCGATGGGTCAGCTCGACGTGCTCAACGACGAGATCGGCCTCGACTGGGATGCCGCCCTGCTGGAGCCGCCAGCGTCATTCGTTCAAGCAGATGAGCTGCGGTGCGATCTTGGCAAAGCTCTTCTCGAAGAGACGACTGAAACCTGGCTGCGACGGCTCGGCGGACAAGGCATCTGGTGCAGCGACGTGCTGGACTACGCGAAGCTTCGTGATCACGGGGCGTATCGGGCGATCGACATGGAGCAGACCGTTCGTCGCGGTGATGTCGAAATCGCGACCCTCCGTGCACCGATGCAGCTCGACAATGAGCCCATTGTCAACGCGTCGGCCGCACCGCGTCTGGGCGTCGGTGGCGAGGAGGTCCTTGCCCGTCACGAGCCGCGCAGCCGAGCCACCGGAGCCGATCGCGCGTTGCCGCTTGCGGGCGTGCGCGTAATCGAACTCGCCCAGTTCCTTTCCGCCCCGTCGACCGGTTTGCGACTGGCCGACCTGGGGGCGGAGGTCATCAAGGTCGAACGACCCGAGACGGGCGACATCTGTCGCACGCTCTACGTCTCCGACACTGTGATCGAGGGCGACTCGACGATCTTCCACGCGATCAACCGCAACAAACTCGGCGTTGCGATCGACCTCAAGACCGAGCAAGGCCGCTCGCAAATGAACGAGTTGCTCTCTTCGGCCGACGTTCTGCTATCGAACTTCAGGCCTGGGGTGATGGACCAGCTCGGCCTGTCCGACGCATCTCTAGCCGAGCGGTACCCGAAGCTCATTCGCGGTGAGATCAGCGGCTACGGCGATACCGGGCCGATGCGGGACGCCCCGGGCCAAGACCTTCTGCTCCAGGCGTTCAGCGGCATCGCGTGGCTCAGCGGCAATCGCGACGACGGTCCCGTACCGATGGGGCTTGCCGTCATCGATCTCTGGGCGGGATCAATCCTCTGCACGGGCATCCTCGCTGCGCTCGCTTCGCGCGAGTCGACCGGACGGGGTAGCCGAATTCAGGTGAACATGCTCGAAGCGGCGGCGGACTTTCAGTTCGAGCCGATCACGATGCACCTCTACGACGGCGAACTTCCCGAACGCACGGCGGGCACCAATGCACACACGCTCGTCGCAGCGCCCTACGGCGTTTACCCGACGGCCGATGGGCACCTGGCGCTGGCGATGGCGGACCTTCGTGTGTTGGCCACGCTCCTCGACTGCGAGTCGCTTTCGCGTTTCGATGATCCGGGACGCTGGTTTGCTGATCGCGATGAGATCAAAGCCGTCATCGCAAAGCATCTACTCACGCAGTCGACGACGCACTGGACTGACATTCTCGACGCGGCCGACATCTGGTGCTCGGCAGTGCTCGATTGGCACGAACTGCTGAATCACGATGCCTTCAAGGTGCTCGACATGCTTCAAACCGTCGAGCGCGGCAGCGGGCAAACGTACGAGACGACCGCCTGCCCGATTCGACTCGACGGCCAGCGGCTGAAGTCGCCGCGCGGCTCATGCACCATCGGCGAGCACGACGCTGTGGTCCTCAAGCGTTGATGTCGCGATGGCCGGCACGCAGAGTTTGAATCGCGCTGATATCACGGTCATCCCGAGCGACGCGTCAGCGGAGCCGAGGGACCTCGCTCGATCACCGTGGAGCCAGACGAGGCCCCTCGACTCGCTTCGCTCGCTCGGGATGACAGACGCGTTTGCTCGGATCAAGATCCGTGTCAGTCGTTGACCGGCTCAGGCTTGTAGGTGCGAATCCACTTCACCTGGAAGACGTGGTTCTCAGCCTGGCTCAGCTCGTTGTCGGTCGGCGTGAGGCCTTTGACTGAGCGCCAGTCGTGGTCCTCCATGTCGATGATGATGTCCATCTCTTTGAAGAGGCCGCCACCTTCGGTGTAGCCGAGTGGGTCGATGATGTCTTCGCCGCTGACGGTCCGGACGAGCTTGCCATCGATGTAGTACTCGAGGTTCCACGGGTCGCGCCAGAAGACGCCGTAGCGGTGGAAGTTCTCGTGCCACAGCTTGCCGCCGTCGTAGTACCACGAGCCTTCGTCTTTGGGCTGATAGTCCTGGAAAGGCTCACGAATGAAGACGTGGTGGCTCACGTGGATGCGCTCTGCAAACCAGGACTGGTCACCCTTGGCCTCCGACGTTGGCGAGCCGTAGGCCTCGAGGAAATCAATCTCTTGCGTGTCGTCCGGGCTCAGCAGCCAAGCCGCGCAGGCGAGCACGGAGTTGGGCACCTTCGCCTCGACTTCGATGTAGACCGGGTAGCGAACGCGATACTTCGATGACACGCAGCCGAGCTCGACGCGTTTGCCGTCCGCAGCGCGCTCTGCGTGGAACTGCAGCATGCCGTCCTCGACCTTCACGTGGTCGCGCTGCCACTGCGTCAGCCCCGGGCCCGACCAGTGGTTGTGGTACCAGTCGGTCCATCGGCTGAAGAACTCGGTGCCCTTGTCGTTGGCCGGGGCGTCGTAGTTGAAACTGTCGGAGGTCTCGGGCTGAAGCACCCACTTCATGCCGTCGCCCGCGTCGGCGGGAACGTCAATTCCGTCCCAGTCGGGACGCTGATCGTCTGCTTTGCTTTGAAGCATTAGGCCATTCCTTCCGAATCGATGCACGCCGCGCGTGCCGAGGTCACTCCGCTCTTCGACCGTGCCGTCACGCCAGCGGACTCGGACAGACTCGACGCGCTTGGCGTCGGCGATGCCGAAGTGCACGGTGTCGAGCAGCGACTGCGAGAAAGCGGAACTGCCGCTGCCGACCACGCGCGTCTGAGTGCCATCCGCGGTTGTGACCTGCACCGTCGCTCCGACGGCATCAACGCCCGCTGCGTTGTAGCCGACGTGGACGAGCACATGGTTGCCGCGGGCTTCGCGAAGCTCTTCGAGGCGATTGTGGTAAACGTGCCAGCTGCCCTTGGCATTGCCGCTGATGATGTCGACGTCTCCATCGAGGTCGGCATCGACGGCTGCGCCCATGTCGCCATTGGCCCGCTCATTCAGGGTGGTGGCGTTGTGACGCAGCCAGCTCTGGAAGTGGCCTCCGCCCTTGTTCAGGAGCATCACGTCGTTCGTCCGAATCCGCACGTCGCCGTGTCGATAGACGAAGAAGTCGACGTGGCCGTCGTTGTCAAAGTCACCCGGGACGACGCCGGTGCTGTTTCTGGCGGTCTCGTGCGGCAGCTCATCCGACAAGTCGGTGAAATAGTCCCCATCGTTGCGAAGCAGGATGTCCTGCATGTTCGGATCGGTGGTGATGAAGTTGTCGCCGACCTCGTAGCTGGCGACGTTGTCGATCGAGAGCTGAACGCTCCAGGCAACCTGCTCCTTGGAGTTCCACGTCAGCTGCCAGTCGTTTCCGCCGAGGTAGCTGAGGTACCAGCCGTCCTCGTCGACGTTGTCCGGGAGCCCCGCGGCCGCCTTGCGATCGACCCACTTCACCGACCGCGGCGACGGGATGGGCGTCTTGTCTGCACCGAGGAAGATCGGCGGTTCCTTCTGACCCGGACGCAGCATGTAGTACGGGTCGCGCAGGTCGAGGCCGCTGCCCGGTGTGGACGTGATCTTGATCGATCGCGGCCCGGGCTGCCCGTTGTCGCTGATCATCAGGCGATTGTCGCACAAATGCAGCACGCCACCACTCGTGGCACCGCCTCGTGCGAGGTAGTAGTCCATGTCCCCGTCACGATCGATGTCAGCCTCGGCGATGGCCGTGACGTAGCGGGCACCGTCGAGCGAATCG
Source organism: Planctomycetota bacterium (assembly GCA_038746835.1). NCBI lineage: Bacteria > Pseudomonadati > Planctomycetota > Planctomycetota bacterium. Next base: position 5,903 of record JBCDKH010000095.1, read on the forward strand.
GGCAAGACGTCCGTGCTCTTGTCGACGAAGCCCATCGCGCCATCACCTGCGAGGAAGAGCGTCTGGGACCAAGGCGTGAAGACGACGAGGTCACTCACGCCGTCGCTGTTGAAATCGGTCACGAGGATCTTGTCGGCCTCAAGCTGTTCGATCGCGGGCGACTCGGCGTATTCGAACGTGCCGTCGCCGAGGTTCTCGAACAGGATGTGCCGCGGGCCGGTCTCGTTAGCTGCGGGTTTGGCGTTGATTTGCAGGAGGTCGAGATCGCCGTCGTTGTCGGCGTCGAGCCAGCGGACCGAGCGGCCTCGCGAACCCATGCCGGCGATGCCGACCTCGTTGGTGACGTTGGTGAAGGTGCCGCCGTCGTTGCGGAGCAGGCGCGGCGGTTTCGGGTTGGTGCCGTTGCCGCCGCCTAGCGAGACGAGCAGGTCGACGTCACCGTCGCGGTCGTAGTCGCCAGCGGCCAGGCCGTGGACGTCTTCGCGATAGAAGACGTTTGGCTGCTTGACGTAATCACCGTCCAGCGTCGACGCGAAGTACTGGATGGGCGTTTGATCATGATTGCCCAGCATGAAGTCGTAGAAGCCGTCGCCGTTGAAATCAGCGACGCAAGGCCCGCCGTATTTGGGCTGCGGGTACGACACCAGGCCTCGCACGGAGGACATGTTCATGAACTGCGGCCCGGACTCGGCCGTCGGGTGGGCGTTGACCATCGGGACGGTTGCGAAACCGATCGCGATGGCTGCCGACAAGATCCTCTTCCGCTGATGCTGTGACATGGCTGACGGTCTCGTGGTGTGGGTTGGTTCGCTGGTACGTGCCGTGAGTCGGAGTTCTCGGCGTGCAGAGTTTACACGAGCTTTCCAAGGAAAGCCCGTCAAAAAAGGCGGCCCGCGTGCGAAAACGCAGGTCGTCAGGAGGAGGTTTTCTCCCAATATGCAGGCTGGTAACGACGTGTCGGCGTCCGCGTTTCGAAGACACGATTCATCTCCGCCGGGAGCCCCGCCGCGGCCAAGGCGTCTCGCTGGGCGGCCGTCAGGGGGAACATGATCGGCATTTCCTCCGCGTAACGCGGCCACAGTCGCTCCAGCGTCTCCTGCTGCGCCATCACCAGATCGTGGGCTTCGACCCGAACGCCGTGTGTGAGGCACGCGAAATCGAGCACGTGCCGCTCCATCTCAGCCACACGCGACGCCTGCTCCGGCTGATCAGCCAGGTTTTCCAGGCAGAATGGGTCGGATTCGAGATCGAAGAGCTGCCGCTGCGAGGTGAACGGGTAGCACGCGTAGCGGTAGCGCTGGTCCTCGACGAGCTTGAAGGCGTTGCAGAACTCGCTGAAGTTGATCGACCGCCGTCGTTCTGATTTGCCTGAAGCGAGATCGACAAGGCTCTCGGCCATGCCGATGCCGCGTTCGTCGCCGCCGATATCGATCGCGGTACCCGGGATGTCGATGACGTTCACGAGTGTGTCGGTACGAACACCCGACTCGACCGTGTTTTGATTGGCAAGGATCATCGGCACTTCGAGCTGGGCCGAGTATGGAAACGGCCCCTTCTCGACGAGGTCCAGATCGCCCAACATGTCGCCGTGATCGGCGGCGAAGAGGATCGTCGTGTGCTCCAGCCGACCCGACGTCTCCAGCGCGTCGAGGATGCGACCGATCTGCCGATCGATGAAGACGATGCTCTCGGCGTAGGCGGTCCGTCGGGCGAGGATGTTGGGGTCGTTGTGACGCAGGCCGAGGATGCAGCGTCGCGTGGCGTGGACGTCGACCTCCAGCTCCTGCGTCGGGATCGGCGTCGGCAGCTTCGACGAGTCACACGACCCGACGACCGACGCGGGCGGATCGAGCGGATCGTGCGGCCCCTGGAAGGACACCCATGTAAAGCTCGGCCGAGGGTCGCTGTCGTTCAGGAAGTCGATGGCTTCGCTGGCGATCCAGTGCTCGCAGTGCTCCTCTTCATCAAAGGCGAACTCGTACCGGCCGGGCTTCAGGTTGAACTGCTTCGCCTCGGGATGCCGTTGTCGAAGCCACATCAGATAACCGTCGCGATCGCCGAGTCGGCCCTCTTCCACCTGGCGGTGCACCTGGAAACCCTTCACGTCGTCCGCCGGTGCGTGGTGGAGCTTCCCGAAGCAACCCGTCCGGTAGCCCAGTGCGTTCATGCGGTCGGCCACGAAGTCGACACCGGGCCGGAATGGGATGTCGTTGCTCCAGACGCCGTGGTCGCTGGGGTAGCGACCGGTCATCATCGTGGCCCTTGCGGGCGCGCAGACGGGCATGGTGATCGCCCTGTCGAAGGTCACGCCCATCGCCGCGAGCCGGTCGATGGCCGGCGTCTGGATCGCCTCACAGCCGTAGGCCGGCAGGAAGTCCTTGCGGAGCTGGTCGCAGAGGATGACCAGAACGTTGCGTCGTTGCGAATCGGGTTTGGCCATGGCGGGTTCGATGGGTACTTTACTTCAACAGCGGCCGAGCTTTCGACCGCTTTCGCCTGTCACCGAGGAGGACGGCAACCGTGCCGAAGCGGCCCAACATCCTGTACATCATGGCCGACGATCACGCGGCCAAAGCCATCAGTGCCTATGGCTCGCGACTGGCGTCGGTCTTCCAAACGCCGAACCTCGATCGCATCGCCAGCGAAGGCGTTCGCCTGGACAACTGCTTCTGCACGAACGCCATCTGCACGCCGAGCCGCGCGACAATCCTGACCGGCCAGCACTCGCACACCAACGGCGTCCGCACGCTCAGCGATCCGCTGCCGACGACCAGCGACACCTTCCCGCAGCACTTCCAACGCGCCGGGTACGAGACCGCGCTATTCGGGAAGTGGCACCTCCACTCGGAGCCGCAGGGGTTCGATCGCTACCGCATCCTCCCCGGGCAAGGGCTCTACAAAAACCCGTTCTTCATCGACAAGGGCGAGTTCGATTGGTCGGGCGACTTCCAGCCGCACGACACGACCAACGGAAAGCAGCGCCAGGGCTACGTCACCGATCTGATCACCGACGACACGATCGACTTCTTGAAGACGCGTGATCAGGACAAGCCGTTCTTGCTCTTCTGCCACCACAAAGCGCCGCACGACGACTTCGAGTACGCCGATCGCCACGAGCACCTCTTTGACGGCGTCGAGATTCCAGAGCCCGACAACCTGTGGGAAGACCATGCTCTTCGGTCAGCCTGCACGAGGCACTACGGGACGAGCGTCAGCGACCGCAATCCGTTCCGGAACGCGATCATCTCCCAGTCGCGCCCCGACTACCCGACCGGCCCACTCGACGTGTCCGGCCTCGATGCCGAGGGGCGCACCAAGGCCGCGTACCAGAAGTACCTCAAGGACTACCTGCGTTGCGTGAAGGCGATCGACGAAGGCGTGGGTCGGATCCTCGACTACCTCGACGAGTCGGGGCTGGCCGACGACACGCTCGTCATCTACACGAGCGACCAGGGCATGTTCCTGGGCGAGCACGATTACATCGACAAGCGATGGATCTACGACGAGGCGCTGCAGATGCCGTGGGTTGCCCGACTGCCCGGCGAAATCCCGGCCGGGTCGACGAGTGACGCGCTCGTGTGCAACGTCGATTTCGCCGACACGCTGCTCGATTACGCCGGGCTCGACGCGATGCCCGGTTCGCAAGGCAAGAGCTTCCGAGCGGTCATGAGCGGCAGCACGTGCGAGCATCACGAAGCGATCTACTACCGCTACTGGATGCACATGACGCATCACCACAATCCCGCCCACTACGGCATTCGAACCAAGACCCAGAAGCTCATCCACTTCTACGGGCTACCGCTCGATGCCAACGGCGCGCTGCCGTACAGCACGCCACCCGGCTGGGAGTACTACGACCTCGCGGCCGATCCGATGGAAGACGCAAACCGGATCGATGACCCCGCCGCAGCGGAGGAAGTCGAGTCACTGCACGAGCAATTGCGTGCGCTCAAAACCGAACTCGGCGACCCCGACGATCGTTACCCAGAAATGCTCGCCCTTCCGACAGCGCGATGAAGGTGCGATGGCCACGATTTCTCCAACTGCTCAGAGGCGTTCGACTCGCCCTTTGACCACCACGACCCATGACGATGCCCAGCCGTAACGGCTTCCTGAAGTGTGCACTGGCGACGCTCGCCGCGATTGCTCTACCGACGTCAACGTTGCATGCGCAAGACGTTGCCGACGATCGCGTCGCGCCCGACGTCGAGTTTCAACCGGGCGTTTCGCTCGAGCTCTTCCAAGGCCCGACGCCTGATGACGAGGGCATCGAGGTGCCGAAAGGGACATGGACCTACCTGCCCGTTCTCCTGGAGGGGCAGACGCCCAACGTGAGCGTCGTGGTCGATCGGATCGCGATCGAGAGCGACGGCATCGAGGGCATGACCCGCTGCTACGTCGCAGAGTTCACCGCCAATCTGCAGATCGACGAACCGGGCAACTACCAGTTTTTGCTCACAAGTGACGACGGCTCCCAGTTCTGGATCAATGACGAAATGATCATCGATCACGGAATGGCACATGGCATGACGTCCAAAGCCGGTGCCATCGACCTCGAAGCCGGACAGCACGCAATCAGGGTGTCGTACTTCCAGGCGTTAGGGGGACAGGGGCTGTCGCTCGAGTGGCAACCACCCTCCGCCACCGAGTTCGGCGTCATTCCCAACGATCGCCTGACGACCGAGGCCGGGCTGACGCGCGTCGTGTCGCCCGGGCCAAAAAGATTCGCCCCGGCCGGCAAGATGCCAAGGCCTGGCGACGGTCGCCCGCTGGTCGACATGCACCCGATGTGGAAAGTCACGTCGCTCGTCACGCCCTTCACGGAGAAGAACTTCCCCGACGTCTTCGAGCCGAAGATGACCGGCATGGCGTACCTCGGCGACAATCGGCTTGTCGCGACGGTGTTCGACCCGCGCAACGCGGTTCCAAAAAGCAACGAGCCCAACGGCAAGCTCTACCTAATCGAGGGCGTCGACGACCCGGCCGACATCTGGACCGATGCGTCCGTCGACCTTTCTGCCGCTCCCATCCTGCGTGGGCCGGACGAGCAGGAGCGGATCGCTCGCGAGGTCGACAAGCAGCTCGAGAAGCGTCGAGCTTCGGAAGCGTTGAAGAATCGAACGGACGTCGAGCCCAACGCCGTCGAGATCAAAGCGACCGTGATCGCCGAAGGCTTCACGAACCCGCTGGGCGTGCTCGCCCACGAAGGCTCGCTCTATGTCGCTGACCGCGACGCGATCACGCGTCTGGCCGACACCGATGGCGACGGCAGCTACGACCTGCGGGAAGTGGTCGCGTCAGGATGGAAAAGCGACAACTACCACCACTTCACGTTCGGCCCGGTCATCCGTGACGGCTACCTTTACGCGACCCTCTCGACAGCCGTTGGTGCCCACGGCCACAAGGTCACCGAGTGGCCGACGTTCGGCATCACGCCGAACGGTCCGCACCGTGGCAGCGTGTTGGAGCTGAACCTGGAGACCGGCGAGATCGACTGGATCGCCGGCGGCTTTCGGACGCCCAACGGGCTGTTTCTGCACGAGGGCGAGCTCTTCGTCGGCGACAACCAGGGCGGCTGGCTTCCGGCCAACGAGTTGAACCACATCCGCCCCGGCCGGTTCTATGGCCACTACAACGGGCGGTACGTCACCAACCTTTATCCGGAGGGCACCTCGCTCTCGGACTTCTCCGACGAGCCGATCACGCCCCCGGCCGTCTATCTGCCGACCAGCCAGATCGCCAACTCGCCGACGGACGGCGTGACGCTGACCGACGGGCCGTTTGCCGGTCACTTGCTCATGAGCGACGTCAAGCTCGGCGGACTGCGTCGCATCGTGCTCGAAGAGGTGAACGGCGAGTTGCAAGGCGTCGCGCTGCGTCACAGCCAAGGCTTTAGCGTCGGCCTCAATCGTCTCGCATGGGGCAAGGACGGCAGCCTCCTCGTCGGTGGCATCGGCGAGCGTCGAAGCTGGTCTTGGAAGCGCACCCAGCAAGGACTCCAGCGCCTCGACCCGACCGGTGAGACGGCCTTCGAGATCCACAGCGTTTCGGCACTGCCCGACGGATTGCGCGTGCGATTCACGGAACCGGTTGATCAAGAGCAGCTGACAGACATCGGCCGATTTGAAGTGCAGCAGTGGCACTACCGCCCCACGGCCGACTACGGCGGACGCGCGTTCGGCATCGAACGCCTGCCCGCGAAGCTCACGCCTGCATCAGACGGCATGAGCGTCGATCTGCAACTCTCCGGAATGAAGCACCACCGCGTGATTCACGTGCGTGCCGATGTCCAGAGCATGTCAGGCGAACCGATCTGGTCGCCCGAGGCGTGGTACACGATGAATCAGATTCCCGGGACGCCTCATCAGGCTCCGCCCGATTTCGTCACGCGTGTGGCCGTCTTGACGGAGACCAAGGGCTTTCGTCACGGCAACATCGACGAAGGGGTCCAGGCGATCAAGCTGCTGTGCCGCGAGAACGGCATCGACATGTTCCGGGCCGACGAGAGTGAGTTGCTCTTCAAGCCGGGTGTCCTGGAGTCGTTCGATGCGGTGGTCTTCTTCAACACGACGGGCGACATCCTCGACGACGACGAGCAGCAGCAGTTCGAGGCCTTCATCCGTGCCGGCGGCGGGTTCATGGGCATCCACGCGGCGACCGACACCGAGCACGACTGGGACTGGTATCGCCGCCTGGTCGGCGGGCAGTTTGCCGGGCACCCGAAGGTGCAGTCGGCGCTGCTCGACGTGCTGGATCGCAGCCACCCGTCGACGCGTCACCTGGACGCGACGTGGGAACGCTCCGACGAGTGGTACAACTTCAAGAACATGGCCACCGGGCTCAACGTGCTCATGGAGCTGGACACCACGAGCTACGTCGGCAGCACCATGGGCGACGATCACCCGATCGCGTGGTTCCACGAGTTCGACGGCGGTCGCTCGTGGTACACGGGCGGCGGTCACACGAAGGCTGCGTTCAAGGAGCGCGACTTCCTCAAGCACCTCGCCGGCGGTCTTCGCTGGGTGACGAAGATCGAAGACTGATCCGTCGCGGGAGCTTCAGCTCGTCGGTGCGTCGAGGTCTGCAGGCACGTCGCTGCCGCCGGCGTTGGCGGTGCGCTTGGGCGGCTCGGGCGGCTCGACGTCGATGCGGAGCACCTGGGCGACGTCGTTGGGCAACCGATCCGGCAGCGTCACGTGCAGGCCGTCGACTTCGACGGACCACTCGAGTGGTCCGTCGAAGTCGACGGCCTGCACGTGACGCTGCCGGATCGGTTGCCCAACGAC
>JBCDKH010000096.1 GCA_038746835.1 Planctomycetota bacterium
AGTGAGATCCTCGCGGCTGATCAGTGTCGCGTTGAAGAGAGTCTCGTCGGAAGGAGGAGCGCTGTCTGGCATGGCGTTGCGGCGTCGTCTCAACGGAGGCGTGGGCGGCAAGTGTTCGCTCAGGGCCTTGCCAGATCAACCGTCGGCCCGACCGACCTAGCTTCAAGTGTGGCGAAACTCCCCCAGCATCCCGGCGCGGGCCAGCTCGCCGTCGCGGTTTCCAAGGAAGACCACGCGACCGGGGCACCGCTCGCCGATGCAGCCGCCGTCCTGGTCGAGTACGGCGACTACGAGTGCCCGACGTGTGCCGCGACGCAGCCGGACGTCGAAAACTTGCTGGCGCACTTCGGCGATCGACTGGCGTTTGTCTTCCGGCACTTCCCGCTGACGACGGTCCATCCCCGAGCCAGCGTCGCAGCCCAAGCCGCCGAAGCCGCCGCCGCTCAGGGTCAGTTCTGGCCGATGCACCGAGCCCTCTATGCCAGGCCTGGCGGCGAAGCGACGGACGACCTCGAACGCCTCGCCCTTCGCGTCGGCCTCGAGACGTACAAGTTCAACGGCGATATCACCGCCGGCACCTACGCCGCTCGTGTCGCGACCGACGTCGAAGGCGGCAAAGCCAGCGGCGTCAGCGGCACGCCCACCTTCTTCCTCGACGGCCGACGCCTGTCGCGTGATCCGAAGGAGGCCCTGGCCGAGATTCGCCACTTTCTCCAGGACAAGGCCTGATGCCGGTTTATGCGGTTCCGCCATCGCTCACGAAGTTTGTCGTCGCCAAAGGCAGCGACGGCAGCTTCGTCGTCACGAGCGAGACGGACCGGTCCTTCGTCATCCCGTGCCGCGACCAAGCACAGGCCGAGGCGATCTGCTCGAAGCTCAACGCCGGTGACCACGACGGGACTTTGCAAGTCGATCTGCTGTGACGGCGAGGGGTTAATCCGTCATCCCGAGCGCAGCCGAGGGACCTCGCTTCGTTTTGGACCGTCTTCCAAACGAGGTCCTTCGACTCGCTCCGCTCGCTCAGGATGACGGAACGACTTGCTGTTGGCATGTCGGACACACATGCGTCCCCCGGCCGGCGTGGACGAACTTGACGATCGGCGTCCGGCATCGACGACACGGTTCGCCGGCTCGGCCGTAAACCTTGTGGACTTGCTGAAACGAACCCGCATTCCCCGCGGCGTCCACGTAATCCCGAAGCGTGCTGCCGCCGGCGTCGATGGCGCGAGACAGGATGCGTTTGATCGCCCGGCTCAGCCGACCGACGGCCGGGCGATCGACGTCGCGGCAGGACGTCAGCGGATGCAGCCTTGCCGCATGCAACGCCTCGTCGACGTAGATGTTGCCCAAGCCTGCGATGAACGTCTGATCGAGGAGTGCCGACTTCAGCGGCCGTGCGGTCGTCTGCAGCATGGAGGCGAGCTTGGCCGCCGGAAGCTCTAGCGGCTCCGGGCCGACACGCGCGTCGACTTCGCCCGCGTCGCTGCCGATCCAGTGAAGCCTGCCGAACCGTCTTGGGTCGCAGAGACGCAGTTCTTTCGATCCGATCGCAAACACGGCGTGCGTGTGGATGGCCCTGGGCATCGCGGGCTCGTCGAGTGTCAGGCGTCCGGTCATGCCGAGGTGGACGACGAAGCTCTCTCGGCCGCACAGGTCGATGACGATTCGCTTGGCACGACGTCGCACGCCCGTCACACGCCGATTCGCCAGACCCCATCCGAAGTCGCCCGGCGTCGCGTAGTCGTCGCGAAAAAGCGAAACACGATCGATCCGCTTGCCGACCACGGCGGGGCGGAGCGTGCGGACGACGGTTTCAACCTCGGGGAGTTCGGGCATCGTGCAAAATTGCGATCGGGTCCGTCCGGCGCGGTCCGACCGCGATCGCACCGCCTGTTCTGGTACCCGCTGATGCCGCATTCGGTTCGGGAGGTCGATAGACTCCGTCCATGGTCGACGCGACGGACACGCCTTCTTCGGACGATCTCGCCACTGCCGAGAAGCTCCGCACCGCCTACGCGCAGATGCGAGAGGAGCTGGCCAAGGTCATCGTCGGTCAGGACGCGGTGATCGAGGAGCTGCTGATTGCCCTGTTTTGCCGCGGGCACGCGTTGCTGGTCGGCGTGCCGGGTTTGGCCAAAACGCTGCTGGTCAGCACCGTCGCCAAAACCCTCGGCCTGGACTTCAACCGCATTCAGTTCACGCCCGACCTCATGCCGAGTGACATCACCGGCACCGACGTCATCAAGAGCGACCAGGCGACTGGCGACCGTCAGATGACGTTCATCAAGGGGCCAGTCTTCAGCAACGTGATCCTCGCCGACGAGATCAACCGCACGCCGCCCAAAACCCAGGCTGCCTTGCTGGAGGCGATGCAGGAACGCCACGTCACCGCCGGCGGCAAGACCTACGAGCTCCCCGACCCGTTCTTCGTCCTGGCGACGCAGAACCCGATCGAGCAGGAAGGCACCTACCCGCTGCCCGAGGCTCAGCTCGATCGCTTCATGTTCAACATCCTCGTCAGCTACCCGACGGAGGACGAGGAGGTCGAGATCATCCGACGCACGACGGCCCCGCAGAAGCACGAGCTGAAGCAGGTGCTGACGCTCGAAGAAATCCTGACGCTTCAGGAGACCGTCCGCAAAGTGCCCGCTGCCGATCATGTGATCAAGTACGCACTCGCCCTGACCCGCGCCAGTCGTCGTGGCGAAGGCATGCCGCAGTTCGTGGACGACTTCGTCGACTTCGGCGCTGGCCCCCGTGCCGGGCAGTTCCTCATCCTCGGCGGCAAGGCCCGAGCGCTCCTCAACGGCCGGCCGTATGTCAGCACGGAAGACATTCGAGCCCTGGCCGTCCCGGCGTTGCGTCACCGGATCACGACCAACTTCAACGCCGACGCCGAGGGCATCACCAGCGAAATCGTCGTCCAGAAGCTCATCGATTCCGTCCCGCGACAGCAATACGACGACGCCGACGGGCACCAGGCGCAGTCGTTCCAGTCCGCCGCCTAACCCATCGCTTTGGCCACGGACGCCGACAACCTCAACGACTTCCTCGACCCGCGGGCACTGGCTCGCGTGAAGTCGCTGGAGTTGCGTACGCGGCGGGTCGTCGAAGGGCTCATGCAAGGCCGGCACCGCTCGCCGCATCAGGGCTCGTCCGTCGAGTTCGCCCAGCACCGGCCTTACGTGCAGGGCGACGACGTCCGGCACATCGACTGGAAGGTCTTCGGCCGGAGCGACAAGCTGCACATCAAGCAGTTCCAGGAAGAAACGCAGCTTCAGATCATCCTCGCCGTCGACGCCAGCGAGAGCATGGACTTCGGCACGGTCACGAGTCATCGAGGCCGCGACACGTGGACGAAGTTCGACCACGCGACCACACTCGCTGCGACGCTGGCCTACCTCGCGACGCTCCGCAGCGATGCCGTCGGCCTTGCAGTCTTCGACGAGTCGCTCATTCGCTACGTCCGGCCGTCCGCCACACGAGGGCAGTGGCGGACGCTGGTCAACGAGCTCCAGGCCGTGCCGCGATGGAACAAGACCGGCGTGGGCAGCGTGCTGCGACAGCTTGCCGGCAAGATCAAGGGCCGAAGCCTCGTCGTCGTGCTCAGCGACTTCTTCGACGACCCGGCCGATATCGAGAAAGGCCTCAAAGCCCTGCGTTTTCGCAACCACGACCTCGTCTGCCTGCAGCTGCTCGACCCCGAAGAGACGGCCTTCGGCTACGACGACGTCACGCTCTTCAAGGGCATGGAAGAGGCCGGCGAGCTGCTCATCGAGCCCAAGGCCCTTCGGCAGGGCTACCTCGACGCGCTGGCGTCCCACCACGACGCCGTCAGCCGCATCTGCGGCAAGATCGACACCGACTTCGAACGCTTCGACACGGGCGAAAGCCTGGAGATGCCGCTGAGCGTGTTCTTGGCAGGACGAGGAGCGCGGCTGCGTCGTTAGCAGCAGAAAGCTGGAAGCTCAGAAAGGCTCTCGATGATCGTGGACGTTGCGACTGATCCGGCTCTGACTTCAAGCTTCAAGCTTCAAGCTTCAAGCTTTCCACTCGCGGTGTCGTTCATCACGCCCGGCCTTGCTATCGGCGGCCTGCTGCTGGCTGCGGTGCCGATCGTGATCCACTTGCTGAATCGCCGTCGGTTCAAGACCGTCGAGTTTGCGGCCATGCGATTCGTGCTGGAGGCGATGCGGCGAAACCGACGTCGGCTGCAATTCGAGTCGTGGCTGCTTCTGGCGATGCGGTGTCTGCTCATCAGCTGCATCGGCATCGGACTGGCCAGGCCGCTCGGTTGCGACAACGCGTTTGCCGGCGTCGCGGGGCGAGACCGGACGCTGCATCTGGTCGTTCTCGACAACAGTGGCTCGACGCAGGCGATCACGGGTGACACGACCGTCGTCGACCAGCTGCGGTCGGTGGCCGTTGCCGTCTTGGAGCAGGCCGAGCGGACCGACGCGCGGGTGGCCGCCTTTGCAGCGTCTGCACCGGCGGGCGACCTTGTCCCGGAGCCGACATTCGATCTGGCTGCGGCGGCCGACGTGCTGATGAGCCTGCCGACGACGTCCTTGGAGACCGACCTTGCCGGCGCGGTCGCCCGGGCGATTGATGCTGCGGAGTTTGCAGAGCCCGGTGAACGGATTGTCCTGCACGTCCTGAGCGATCTCGCGGCCGATGCCGTTGCCGACCCGAGGTTGGAGTCGGCGTCGGGCGTGGTAAGCGAGCGATTCGACGAAGTCCGCCTCTATCGACCGACGGGCGACACGCCGGTCAACACCGCGGTTCTTGCCGTCGGCCCGGAGGAGCGACTGGTCCGCCGCGGGTTCGACGTGCCGATCGTCGCGACGCTCGCGGGCACCGGGTCGACCGACGTCGCGTGGAGCGTCTCGGGCACCACAATCGATCGCCGGCCGATTGCGATCGCACCCGAAGGCACCGAGGTCGCCGCGGAGTCACAGGTGGCCGACGCACTCGAAGACGGCATTGCCCGCGTCGTGTCGCTCTCGCTGGTCAATGCCGACGACGCGCTGGCAGCTGACGACGAACGTTTCACGGTTGTCGAACGCGTGGCTGCGCTTCCGACGCTGGTGGTCGAGGGCACCTCAGCTGCCGACGGCCCTGGCGAGACTCGGTCGCTGCTGTCGGTGGCACTCTCGCCCGGCGGGGCCGGCTACGTCGACGTCCGGCAGATCACCGGACTGGAGCTGCCCGACACGCGGCTCGACGCGTACGAGGCCGTCGTGCTGAGCGACGTCGGCGGCATCGACGACGCGTCGGCCGGACGGCTCGCGACGTTCGTGGAGGGCGGCGCGACGCTGCTCGTCTGGCTCGGCAGCGACGTCAGCGTCGGCAACTACGCCGCCTCGCTACTGCCACGCGGCCTGTTGCCTGGAACGCTCGTCCGCCAAATCGCCGCCGACGCTGCCACCGACAACGACATCGGCCTCGTCGCGTTCGACTTCGACCCGAACCAGGCGCATCCGTTCCTCGAAGCGTTCGCCGGCGTCGATCAGACCGGTCTTGAGGCACCGCTGTTCCGTCGCTACTGGCAGATCGAGCCCGCCGAAACGAGCGACGTTGTGCTGCAATTCGCTGGCACGATGGACCCGGCCGTACTCGTTCACCGGCTGGGCGAGGGGCAAGTCGTCACCGTCGCGACCTCCGCCGACGATCCGGCGTGGACGCTCTTGCCGCTGCTCGATAACTTTCCAGCGTTCGTCCACGAGCTCTTCCGCAACGCTGTCGGTGCAGCCGGCGGAGGGACGGCCTGGCAGGAGCGCATCGCGGGCGAGCGCCTCGTCGTCCCACCATCGGTTCAGCTGCCGCCTGGCGTCGTGCCGCAGCTGCTGGGCGGGACGACGCCGATTCGATTGGAGCGTCGTCTCACCAAAGGTCCGCCGACGTGGGTTTCGCCGCCGCTTGCAGAGGTCGGCAGCTTCGAACTGGTCGCGGGCGATGTGCGACTGCCGGTCGTCGTCAACTTTCCTTCAGTCGAGAGCGACCTGACACCTGCAGACGACGGCACGCTCCGGACGATCTTCGGTGACGACGTCGTCCTCCTCGATGCCGCCGAAACGACGGGCGAAACGCTTGCCGCGTCGGAAGACGGCAGCGACTGGGGCTGGATGCTCCTGATGCTGGGCCTGACCCTCGCCGCGGGCGAAGTCGCCTACGCCGCCTTCCTCGGCCGCCGCCGTGGCTAGCCCTTAGACTTCCACTGAACTGCCGTTGCAACGACTGCTCGAAATCCTCCTCGGCTTGGACGCCGGCTTTCTCGCTCGCGAGGGCGACCTCGGCCTGACGTTTCGCCCACGCTGGCCGCTGCAGGAAGCCTTCGGTGCTGCGTCGTGGAATCTTCTGCTGCTCACGGCAGGCGTGCTGCTGGTCTGGTGGGCGTACCGGCGCGACGGACGCAAACGCTCGTGGAAGATCACGCTCGGCACGCTCCGCATCGGCGTCCTTGTCCTGCTGATCGTCTTGCTGAATCGCCCGACCCTGTCACTGCGGAAGGTCCGCGTGGAGCCGGGCGTCGTCGCGATGGTGGTCGACACATCCGCCTCGATGCAGGTTGCCGACGCGGACGACGAGGAGCCGAGGCCGCGAATCGATGCGGCGCTCGACGCTGCCCGCAGTCTCGCGGCGTCCGCTGAAGAGGACCACGCCGTTCGCCTCTTCACGGCTGCGTCGTCCGCTGCTGAGATCGATGACCTTGCGAGTGTCGAGGCGACCGGCGAGTCGACCGACGTGGCCGGCGCGATTTCCGAGGTTGCCCGCAAGCTCCGCGGCCAGAACGTCGCGGGCATCATCTACGTCGGCGACGGCCGGACCACCACCGGCGACACGGTGGCCGAGGCCGCTGCGCGAGCTGCCGGCCTGCCGATCAGCGTCCTGCCGATCGGCTCCCCCGACGAGCCGGCCAACGTCACGCTCGAATCGGTCTCGGCAGAGCCCAACGTCTTCGCCGGCGACGTCGTCAACGTCCTCGCCCGCGTCCGGCTACGAGGTATCGACGCCGCACGTGGCCCGACCGTCATCCGAGCCCTCGACGCGGACGGATCGCCCATCCTCGGCATTGACGGCCAGCCCGTGACCGCGACCGTCGCCGCGTCCGACGAGGCCGAGGCGGCGGAAGTTGAGCTGCAAATCCCAGCGCGATTCGTCGGCACGCTGGAGCTGGCCGTCGTCGCCGAGCCGCCATCGGGCGTTCGCGAGACGGATGGCGGCGACAACCGGCGCAACCTCCGCATCGACGTCCTCGAGGCCGACATCCGCGTGCTCTACGTCGACGGCTATCCGCGTTGGGAGTATCGCTACCTGAAAAACCGCCTCATCCGCGACGAGACCATCGACGCCAGCATCCTGCTGACCAGCGCCGACAGCGACTTCGCGCAAGAGGGCAACACGCCAATCCGCCGGTTCCCCGTCAGTGCGGAGGAGCTTCAGGCTTACGACGTCGTGTTGCTGGGCGACGTGAGCCCGCGTCAGTTCAGCGATGGCCAGCTCGAGCTCATCCGCGAGTTTGTCGGCGATCGCGGCGGTGGCTTCGGGATGATCGCGGGGCCGCGCGACAGTCCGTGGTCGTGGCAAGGCACCGCCATCGAGGCGCTGCTGCCAGTCGAGGTCGTGGCCGAGCCGAGCCAGTCCGTCAGCGGCATCGCCGGCTGGCGGCCGATCGTGACCAGTGCCGGCCAGCGCACCGGTATCTTCCGATTCTTCGCCGACAGGGAGGCCAACCAGCGCTTCCTTCAAGACGGGTTGCGCGAGGTCTTCTGGTTCGCCACCGGCCTTCGTCCCAAGTCCGGCGTGGGCGATGTCCTGGCCGAGCACCCCGACGAACAGTCCGCCGACGGCCGGGCTGCGCCAATCCTGGTCGCCGGCCGCTACGGCGCCGGCCGGACGCTGTTCAACGGCATCGACGACTCTTGGCGATTCCGCTACTACACCGGCGAACCCGTGTTCGACACGTACTGGGTCCAACAGCTCCGCTACCTCGCCCGCGGCCGAAAGCTCGGCGAGCGCCGGGCGACGCTCGACGTCAATCGCCCGACCTATGAGCTGGGTGAGCGGACCAACGTCGAACTCCGCATCCTCGACCCGCGGCTGGCGACGCGTCTTCCCGATCGCGTCGAGGCCGAGGTGCAGGACACTGCCGGCCGAGCGATCTCGTCGGTGTCGCTGCGGCGACGCACCGAGGCCACCGGCGGCGAGGCGGCGCGGTTCACCGGTTCGTTCGTTGCTGATCGTCCAGGCGTCTACGCCGCCGTCGTCAGTCCGCTTTCGGGTGACGAGCCCGAGCTCGGGGCGGACTTCGCGATCGAACTGCCTCGCAGTGAGCTGCAACGCCCGGCCACAGACCATCCGGCGCTCCTGCGTCTCGCGAGCGACACCGGCGGCGAGGTGATTTCCGTTGCCGATGCTGCCAGTTTCCGGTTTCCGTCCGCCGAGCGCCGCGTCCCGGTGATGACCGACCGATCCCTCTGGGACGCTCCAATCGCCCTGATCGCGTTGGCGGTGCTGCTCACGCTCGAATGGGTCGGCCGAAAAGCTGCTGGGCTGATCTGAATCGCGGCTGTAACAAAGACACGACCTCGGACGTTGATTTCTGTAGGGTAACGCGGTCCGCGGCAGGAGGCCACGGACAGGTCGTACCGAATCACCATGTCGAACGCCCCAGAGCCATCGCTGTCGCCCAAGGCCCTCGTGGATCGACTCGACGCGATTCGGCGGCGCGTGACCACGCTCGACGTCGTCCGCGGCGTCGGCATCGTCGTCGCGGCAGGCGTTGGACTCATTCTCGCGGGGGCGATCGTCGACTGGGTTCTGCGGCTTCCGGGCTGGCCGAGACTCGTCGGACTTGTCGGAGCGATCGGCGTGCTGACGTGGCTCGGCTACCGGCACGTCTGGCGCCCACTGTCGGACCCGCCGACGCTGGACGAGGTCGCCGGGCATGCCGAGGAGCGATTCCCAGTCTTTGACGATCGGCTGCGAAGTGCGTTGTCGTTCGTCGGCGAGCGGGGCGACTATCCCGACGACCCGATGCGACGGCTCACCGTCGACGAGGCCCAGGCGGCCGCGCGAGACGTGGCGTGGAACGATCTGTTGCGACCCAAGCCCGCCGTCCAGGCTGGACTCCTGGCGACGGGCGGCGTGGCGGTGCTGCTGATCGCGGCGATCCTGCTCGGGCCGCTGGCGGGGACCATCGCGGGGCGGCTGATCGATCCGCTGAATCCGAACCACCAGTGGCCCAAGCGATTCGGCGTGTCGGCGGCTGAGCTGCCGGAACTCCACCCGACGAATCGGCCGCTGATCGTCACGGCCGAGCTGACCAAGGGCGACCCGAACCGCGTCGAGCCCGTCGTCCGCTGGCGTCTCGGCGAGACCGGCCCGGTTCGACGCGTCCTCATGCAGCGGGGCGAAAACGGCATTTTCACGGCCTCGATCGATCCGCGTCTGGCAGAACAGGCGGCTTCGGGTGAGCTGTCGATCTGGGTCGAGGCGGGCGACGACGAGTCGGGCCCGGAGGTCGTGCGCGTCGTACGCCGGCCAGCGCTGGTGTCGGCGATGGTTGAGGTCGTGCCGCCGCCGTACGTGGGCGACAGCCGGCCAAGGCAAGTCGACCTGACCGACGGCTCAGCGGTGGTTGGCGAGGGCTCACAAGTCGCGATCCGCCTCGGCTACGGCAAAGGCCTGGCCGCCGATCAAGATGTCGCCGCCGAAGGTCTCGACGCAGACTGGTCGGTCGAGGGTTCGACGGTCACAACGCGACTGGTCGCAAGTCAGACCCTCCGATTCAGCGCCTCAGCCGTGGGCATCGACGGTTTCCGCAGCGATCCGTCGCCGACGTTTGAGGTGATCGTCCGGCCCGACGCACCGCCGACCGTGCAGATCGACGAGCCGCGTCGCAATGGCAGCCGGACGCCCCAGGCGATTGTGCCGTTCGCCGCGACGGCCGAGGACGACTTCGGTCTGGAGTGGGCAGAGCTGGTCGTCGAACGGCTTCCGCCGCCGGGTGGCGAAGGTTGGCAGACGACGATCGACCTGATGGCCGGCGACGCGACCTCCGAGTCTGGTCGCGACAACGCCCGGCGATACCGACTCGCCCTCGACTGGAACCTTGCCGAGTCGGCAAGTGCTGCCGGCCAGGAGCTTCGACCAGGCGACGTGCTGGAGTACTACGTCCGCGTTCGCGACAACTACGACCTTGCCGGCCAGCGGCACGAGCCTGTCGAGAGCAGTCGGCAGCGGATCACGATCATCAGCCAGGCCGAGCTGAACCGCGAGGTCGTTCGCGAGCTGCAGCAGGTCAAGGAACAGGTCGACGCGGCCCGGCGTCGCCAGTCGGCCGCGCGGAGCGAGACCAGCGTCTGGGCCGAAGAGACGGCCGACCGGGAGCAGCTTGACGAAGCCGACCTCGAAGCCGGCGAACGGCTGACGCGTCGCCAGTCGCGCGAGGCCGCGGCAGTGAAGCGGCTGTCCGACCGCGTCCGTGAGGCCAATCGTCGTCTTGCGGAAAACCAAGCCGAATCCCAGGACCTGACCGAGATGACCGAGCGGGTCGCCCGGCGTCTCAACGACGCTGCCGAGGGACCGATGCGCCGTGCGGCCGCGAACATCGACGCCGCCCGCAATGCCGAGGAGGCCGACGATCGTCAGCGAGAAGCCGGCGACGCGGTCGAGGCACAGGAAGAGGCCGACCAGCGTCTGGCCGACGTGATGAAGGAGATGGAGTCGATCGGCACGCTGCGGCAGTCGACCGACGCGATTCGTCGTTTGCTGGAAGAGCAGCGTCAACTCGATGAGCAGGCCGACGCAGTCGCCGGCCGCAACCTCGGAAAGACGGCCGAGGAGATGAGCGAGGAGGACCGTGCCGAGACCGAACGTCTTGCGGACGAGCAGGAGCGTCTCGCCAACGAGACGGAGCAGGCCCTCGACCAAATGCAGCAGCAGGCCGAGGCCGCCGCCGAGGGTCAGTCGCCTGATCAGCCCGCTGACCCATCGGCTCAGGCGATGCGACGTGCTGCCCAGGCCGGTCGTCAGCAAGACGTCGCCGGCCAGCAGCGGCAGGCCGCCCAGCAGCAGCGTCAAAACCGGCAGTCCGATGCCGACGAAGCACGCGAGCAAGCTGAGCTCGGACTGGAGATCGTGCTGCGTCAGCTCGAGGAGGCCGAGCGCGAGGCGTTGCGTCGGCTGGAGCGCGAGCTGGCGGAGCTACGCGACCAGATCGAGCGGCTCGTCCGGCTACAGGCGGGGCACAATGCGGACAATCTCACGCTGCAGGGCTTGGACGGCGAGGCACTGATCGAGCTCTTGGCTGTCGCGGGTCGCGATCCGGATCAGGCCGTCGAGCCCACTCGTCCACGGTTGTCGGCGGGTCAGGAGCAGAGCGAACGGAACACCCGCGACCTCGCCGCCACCGCCGATGCAGAGGCTCGCGACGGTGGCAACATCGGCGAGCTCCTCACACGCGCCGCCCTCCGCATGGAGCGGGCCGCCGTCGAGCTACGCGACGAGGACCTCGCCGGCGCCTACGAGCCGCCACAGGTGCAAGCGTTGTCGTCTCTGCGAGAGGCACTGGAGGCGGCCAACGAGGAACAGCGTCGCGTCGCCGAAGAGCTGGAGCGTCAGCAGCGCGAGGCGATCCGCCAGCGTCTGATCACGCTGCGGAATGCCGAGGAGGCCGAGATCGTCACGCCGACACGCGAACTGGCCGAGAAGGCCGCCGCTGGCGAGCTGGCACGACGCGACCGCCTGACGCCGCGGGCTGTCCTGGCACCGGCCCAGGTCGAGTTGTCGAACGAACTGTCCGACATCGGCACAGCCCTCGAAGAAGCCGGTGGCACGGTCTTCGTCTTCGCGGTTGACCTGATCCTCGCCGACATGCAGACGATCGTCGATCGTCTGGCCGAGCTCGACACGTCGGACGAGACGCAGCGGACGCAGCAGGCAGTGCTCGAAGGGCTCGACATGTTGATTGACTCGTTGAGTCTCGAGTCGCAGGAGCAGCGGTTCCAGCGCAACGAGAGCCCCGGCGGAGGCCAGGGCGAGCAGGGCGAGCAAGGCCCGCCGCTGCCACCCGCTGCAGAGATCAAACTGTTCAAGAAGCTCCAGGAACAGCTCAACGCCGAGACGGTCCGAACCCACGACACCGGCGGTGATCCGACGCCTCTGGGCGAAGAGCAGGGCGAGCTTCGTCGCGTCCTGAATGAAATGCTGCAGAAGTACAGCCGCGGCCAGCTCAAGCTCGCCAACGAACCCGCGGCCGACACGCTGTTGCCCGAGGAACTCGGCGAAGCCGACGATGTCGACGAGGCCCTGGACGATCGCGATCTTCTCGATGACCTCCTCGGCGATGCCGGCCGCGAGGGCGATGCTGAGCCGATGCCCGGCGAGGCGGCGGCAGGCGGCGGCGACGCGTCGGTCCGTCGACTCGGCGACTACCTTGCCCGCAGTCGTCAACGCCTCAGTGACCTGAAAGACGCCGGCCCGGTGACGCAGGCGGTGCAGAAGCGCATTCTGCTAGAGCTCGACGCACTCGCCGAGCAGTCCAACAACCAGCAGAGCTCGTCGTCCAGTTCGCAAGGCCAATCCGGCCAGCAACAACAGCAGCAGCGAGGCGATGCCCGCGGCGTTCAGCAGCAGCCGGAGCAAAACTCGGGCGAGCAGCAAAGCCGAGAGCCCGGCGAGGAACAGGCAACTCCGTCACAGCAGGACGGCACCGGCGACAGCACCTCCGACGGCCCGGCTGGCGTTGACGCTGATCTGTCGCGCGAGCTTGAAGAAACCCTCGCCGAGTGGGGCGGCCTGACACCGCGTCAACGTCAGGCCATCCTCGACACCCGCACCGACCGCACGCTCGACGCGTACCGAGAGTTGACGGAAGCCTTCTACAAAACGCTCAGCGAAAAGGACGACGACTGATGCCTTCACGACGAACCGTTTCGGCAGCGATAGCGACTCTTTGCCTCGCGCTCACCCTTCCCTCG
>JBCDKH010000097.1 GCA_038746835.1 Planctomycetota bacterium
AGGTGACCTGACGTGCGTCGCACACCTGCCGGACTATCGCCGCGCCAACGCGCTGCGTGTGACGGCCGACGTGTGGGACCGACGCAACGACCTCGCCAAGGGACTCGATGCGCTCCAGCACTGGCAGGGCCAGGAGCGTCCGGACTTTGCGATCGATCTCGACATGATTCCGTTCGGTGCGCTCACCGTCTGGCGCGATCACGACGCCGGCATGGGCGAGCGGCCGTTGCTCTATGGCAAGGGCGTTCGCCGGCAATCCGACTTCACACCGGCGCAGAAGCGTTCGTTTATCGTCCAGCGTGCACTCGCCGGCTCGCCGCTCTTCATGGGCGGCCACCTGCCGGAGACGCCGGAGGAGGACTTCGAGCTCCTGACGAACCCGACGATCCTCGCCTGCCAGGCCAACGCGACGATGGCTACTGCGACCGCCCGGGGTGACGGCTGGGTCGCCTTAACAGTCGCTGATCGCAAGCACCGGAATCGAGGCTGGCTCGCTGTGTTCAACACGACCGCGTCACCGCTGCAGCTTCTGGTGTCATCGCGGACCTTCGACCTCCATGCGAATGTCGCTCTGCTCGATGCTTGGACCAACGAGCAGCGCTCGCTTCCGTGCGAGATCAATCTCGCGGAAGACGACGTCGGGTTCGCTCGCTACGAGCGGTGATCTGAACCTCCCGCTTACACGACGTCACGTCCCAGGCTGGTAGCTCGCAGGAGCAGCCTTCTGGCACGTCGCGGCGGTCCTCGGGTTTGCGCGAAGGTGCTCGAGGATCGACGCGTGTCCGATGCGGCGGTGGTAGGCACCGAGGTCTTCCCCGTCCTCGCGGTTTGCCTGCCAGTGATCGAACAGGGCGGCTGTGACGAGCGGGACGTCGTCGCGTTTGACCTGCCGGAGGTAGCGCTTGCCGTCTTCGTCCAGCGGCGTGCCCTGGTGCCGGCCAGCCTCGTCACCGCCGACCTTGAGCATGTACATGCCCGGGCCTTGGCCGACCCAGCCGATGGACTTGGTGCCGGGGCGGAAGCACTGCCGTTCGCAGCCGGTGATGCCGATCGACTCGTTGACGTCGCCGTAACCCATCGATTCCAGCTTCGTCAGCAGTTCCGGCTCGAATTGCTCGGAGTCGGTGTAGCTCAGCCGGCAAGTGGGCAGGCCGACGCAGGCACCGCTCTTCATGCGGAGCGTGCTGGCCTTGCGACGGCCGACGCCGAACTCGCGGACGGTCGCATCGAAGTCCTCCTTCGCCGCCGGGTCGATGTTGGTCAGCAGCAGATCCTGGTTGGCGGTGATCATCGCCTCGGCACCGAAACGCTCGACGAGCGCGGACGCGAGGGACTGCAGCTTCTCGCCTCGGCCCGACGCCGATCCGACGCCGTACGCGTTGGCACCGTCGTCCTCGCCGCGATCGATGAGCCGGCCGTTCTCAACCCACAGGCCAAAGGCGAGCTTCCCGTTGGATTCCTGCGTTTGCCAGCCATGGTGGAGCCGGCGCGGGCCGACGTCGTGGTCTTCGATGGCGTCGCTGAAACTCGCGCCGGCGAGCTTCACTTGATCGCGATACCACTCGATGCCCTGCTTGTGGACGACGTACTTGAGTCTGGCCCAGTGGCGGTTCTTGCGGTCGCCCCAGTCCTGATGAACGGCGACAACGGCGTCCATGCCCTTGTGCAGTTCGTCCGGCGTGAAGACGCCCAGCGGCAGGCCGAGCGTCGAAAAGCTGGACTTTCCATTCTTTTCGCCCTGACCGCCGCCGACGTAGAGCTGGTAGCCGACAAGGTTGCCGTCTTCGACCACAGGGCTGACGCCGAGGTCGTTGGTGCGGAGTTCGGTGCAGTTGTCCATCTGCACGTCGCCGGTCTGAGGGTCGCGATGAGCCGATCCGAAGGCGACCTTGAACTTGCGGTTGAGCAGGGTTTTGCCGTACCCGAACCGGCCGGGGCTGCCGACGCGGGCTTCGTGGGCGGCGCGGTCATAGCTGGTGTCGACGCCGAAAATCTGGATGTGCGGGCCTTCGGGCAGCTGGAAGTACGTGCCGTAGCGGTGGGCAAGCTCGTGGACGTTGACGAGCGTTGAGAACTTCGACAGCGGGCAGCCCATGACGTTGCGGACGTTGTCGCCGCAGCCGTTGAGGGCGAAGAAGCCGGACTTCGCGATGTCGCGTACGACGGCGGCGAGGTCGGCCTTCTTGATCCAGTGGAACTGGATGTTCTGCCGCGTCGTCAGGCGGATGCTCGGCCGGCCTTCGGGCGACGTCGTGTAGCGCCGGCTGATGTCGTCGATGACCTTCCACTGGTGCGGCAGGAACGCGCCGCCGCCGGGCACGCTGATGCGGACCATGTACATCCAGTCCTTCTCCTTGCCGGTCTTGGCCCGGTTGTACTCGAGATAGATGCCATGGCTCTTGGCGATGGCCTCGGCCTCAACGGAGAGGGACTGCTCCTCATCGTCCTGGACCGCCTGCGGCAGGCCGTCGAGCAAGCCGGCTTCGAGCTTGATGCGTTCGTTGCCGTTCCAGTCGTCCTGGGGCGTGCGGAGGTACGGCTCGGGCGGAAGGAGGCGGCTCATGGCGAATAAAACCTAGTAGTCGATAGGAAATAGTCAAGATCGAGCTTGACGTTCTTCGATGACGGGCGAAACGTGGTCTGTGACCCGGCTGCAGGTGCTTTCGGACGACACGCCGCTCTGGCACGCCGGCACGCCGTCCGACGACGCGTCGCCGGACGAGATTCTCGGCTGGGTCGCCGACACCTTCGCAGATCAGACCGTCGCCGCCACTACGGGCTTTGGAATGGAAGGCTGCGTGCTGCTGGACCTCCTCGACAAAGCCGGGCTGAGCGTCCCGGTAATCTGGCTCGACACGGGGTTCCTGTTCGACGAAACGCACGACCTGCGTCGAAGACTTGAGCGTCGCTACACGCGGCTCGACTTCGTTTGCCACGCCATCGACGTCTCGCCGGACGAGCAGGAGCTCGCCTTCGGCCCGCGCCTTTGGCAGCGCGATCCGGATCGCTGCTGCGGCCTGCGGAAGGTGATCCCGATGCACCGCGCGATGCAAAACGTCGACGTCTGGCTCGCAGCCGTGCGTCGCGGGCAGTCGGCAGAGCGGGCGACCCTGCCCGTCGTCGGCCGCGACGAGAAGCACGGCGTGTGGAAGGTCTGCCCGCTGTTGACGTGGAGTCGCCCAGAGGTGTGGCAATACGTCATTGACCACGACGTGCCGTTCAACGTGTTGCACGAGCAGGAGTACCCGACGATCGGTTGCACGCACTGCACCCGCAGTGTCCCCGGTAGTCGACCTGACGACTACACCCGCGAGGGACGCTGGACTGGCACGAGCAAGACCGAGTGTGGTCTGCACGGCGCTGGGATTTGAGCCAGCGTTGTGAGTTGCAGTCGACATCCTCGCTTAGCGGTGAGCGCCAGCGAGCCTTCTGGCAGGCTCGCTGACGCTCACCGCTAAACGAACAAACGCGCGAACTCATCCATTGGTTCACGACGTGACTGTCTGAGGTGACGAAGGTGCTTTGCGCTCCTTCGTCTTCCGCGGTTTGTAGATCGCGATGACCGCGCCAGCTGCGATGAGCGCGGACGCTGGGTAGAACGACAGCTGCGGAAACTCGTCAAGAAGCGGAATCGCCAGCAGCGTCGCCCAGACGATCTGCCCGAGTCCGCCCAAAGCCACGATCTGTCCGCGGACGCGGGTCATCGCGTAGTTGAGCAGGCCGTGTCCGAACGCCGTCGGCAGCAGGGCCATTAACGCCAGGAACAACGCCTCGCGAGGCCAGTTGAAGGTGCTGTCCATCACCGTCTCGACCTCGCCGGCAATGACTGCGTACCCGGCGGTTGCGACGCAGGCGACGAGGTAGAGCGGAACGAGGTAGCTGCCAATGCCATTGCGGGCTGCGCCGTTGCGCCTGGCGAGCGTGAGATAGAGCACGGCAAGCACCATGCTGCCGAGGCAGACGAGGTCGCCGATCAGGCCTTCCCGTGTCAGCTTCGCCGAGCCCGCTGCGAGCACGATGACGCCCGCGATCGACAGGGCACTTCCGATCATCTCACGTCGTGTCACACGCTCTCCGACGAGCGCCAGAAGCGCGAACGGCATGATGACCGGCGAGAGGTTGACAATCAGCGTCGCGTTCGCGGCCGTGGTTGCGCGGACACCGACGAACCAGGAGATGAAGTGCGCCCCAAGCAACACGCCGGGAACCACAGTCGGCCAGATGAGTTGCCCGAGCGTCACATCCGGGCGGCGACGTCGCTCGATCGCCATCAACGGCCACAGCAGCAACGCTCCGCCCAAAAGGCGGATCGCCGCGACGATTCCAACTGGCAACTCGCTGAGCTTGATGAAGATGACCGCCGTCGACAGGGCGAAGACGCCGGGCCCCAGCAGGACGGCCAAAACAAAGCGGTCGCTCACGCGGGACATCGGCCGGCACGCTACGTCGGCCGGGCAAAGCCAGCGCACACAAGCACGATCACGGCGAATCACCCGTCGTGACACGCCGTACGCGATCTGCGATGCTGCTGCTCCATGACGACGTGCGTCCGGATCATCATCAGCGCTGCGGCTGCGCTGGTGCTTTCGACGTCGTCATCCGCACAGCTTGTGGCCGATCTTCGTGAAGATGTCCGTTCGTCAGCAGCGTCGTCGAACCTCAGCGATGAGCTGCAAGGATTAAGCGGCTACACGGCTGTACCAGGCATTTCGTCTGCGTCGCTGAGTGTCGAGCAGGAGGGCCAGCAGGATCTTCGCATCAATCGAACGAGCTTTCCGCTCTTCTACGTATTCGAAGATCTTGCCATCGGACGCGTGAAGCCGCGGGTCGAACTCACACTCGGCCGGACTCGATTTCGCGAAAAGACCGACTTCGTCTTCGACGGACAGCCGGTGTTTCTGGACAATCGGATCACCAGCTACAGCGCGGTCAGTGGCCTCGGCGTGGCGATTGACCTTGGGCCGTGGACCGTGTCTCCGGTCTTTCTCGCCGGGTACAGCCGGACGGATGACGAGGCGAGGTTCAGCGGCGCTTCTGGCAGTCTGCTCGAGAGCGCGACGCGAGGCATCATTTTCAACTTCGAGATCGAAGAAGCCATCCTCGGCGTCGGCGTTCAGGCCGACTACGCCGCCAAGCTCGACCACGGCATCGCGTTCCGTGCACGTGCTCGCTACAACCATCTCTTCACGGTGACGTTTGACGCAAGCGACCCTGTGCTCGAAGGAAGCAGCAACTTCGGTGTAGCGACAGCCTTCGCACAGCTTGATGGTCCGACGGGCCTTCATCCGCTGGGTCGCCAGCTCCGATGGATCGGCTTCGCCGGCAACTCCAGCTTCGTCGGCGTCGCAGGCGAGGCGCTTGGCTTCGACACGCTCTTCGAACTCGGCACCGGCGTCCAACTCGTCGAACGCGACCTCGTCCCCTTCGTCAGCGGCGTGAGCCTCCGCACCTCCTTCGTCTTCGGCGAAGGCGTCCGCGGCTTCGCCCTGGGCGGTCAGATCGACTTCTGACGAATGCGCTCGCCTGGCCTCATGCTGGACACAGATGGAGACTGCGTTCCGTCGGTCTGTGACATACCTACTGCACGACGCCCTTGGTTAGACGCATGAAGGCGGTCTCCAGGTTGACTTCTTCTTCGCGGAAGAGCGTCAGCTTGTAGCCGCCCTGGACGAGGCGGCCGGCGAGGAAGGCGTAGTCATTGAGGCCGTCTTTCAATGTGACTTCGAGCAGGTCGCCCTTGGTTTCGACCTTCTGGACGTTCGGGTCCTGCGACAGCATCGAGGCGGCGGGTGTGTGATTGCTGGCGAGGCCGACCTGCACGACGGTGCCGCGGCGGGCTCGGCGGACGATGTCGGTCCACGGGCCGGAGTACTGCAGTTCGCCGCGTTCGATGATGCCGACGGTGTTACACAGATCCTGCAGCTCCGGCAGGATGTGCGAGCTGATGATGATCGTCTTGCCCATGCCGCGGAGCGTTTTGAGAAGCTCGCGGAGCTCGACACGGGCCCGCGGGTCGAGGTTGCCGGCCGGCTCGTCGAGTAGCAGCACCTTCGGGTCGTGCAGCAAGACGCGGGCGATGGACAGCCGCTGCTTCATGCCGCGCGACAGGCCATCGACGGGGGCGTCGCGCTTGTACGTGAGGTCGGTCAGTTCCAGACAGTCGCCGACGACCTTGACGCGGTCGCTGCCATTGATGTCGTACGCCGCAGCGAAAAACTCGAGATACTCCTGGACGACCATGTCCTCGTAAGCGCCGAAATAGTCGGGCACGTAGCCGAGCAGCGGGCGAATCTGGCGACTCTGGTAGCCGACGACGTGGCCGCAAACGCGGGCTTCGCCCCAGGTGGGTTGGAGGAGCGTGGCGAGGATCTTGATCGTCGTGGTCTTACCCGCGCCGTTGGGACCGATGAAGCCGAAGCAGTCGCCCTCGGCAATCTCGAGGTTGAGATTCGAGAGCGCGACGAGATCGCCGTAGCGCTTGGTCAGGTTGACGGTTTTGATGACCGGCTCGCTCATGGCTGATTGTCCTCGTCGGCGTCGGACTGATTTCGGGCGTCTTGCAGCGGGCGTTGCGGCGGGCGGTTGATTGGGAGGACGAATTGCGTGACGACCGTACCCGTGCCCTCGACGACGCGGCCGTTGACCGTCATCGGCACGGGCGTGTCGGTCTCGCGGGCTTCGGCGACAATGACGACGTGGCCGGCGGAGATCGCGGCCGTGACGTCCCACTCGGAGGCGCCACGATTCAGCAGGGCGACGGCGTCGTTCTGCTGCGTCGGATTCGTCATCGGCGGGAGCATCGAAAAGAACGACAGGATCGCCGGCGCGATGCGGTAGGGCCGAGACCAGTCGTCGAACTCTTCGGTGGATACCACAGAACGCCGAACACCCGGCAATTCGTACCAGTACCGATAGGCCCAATCCTGATCGAGCCGTCCTTCGACGGGCTCTTCGCGCGCCGGGCCGGTGCGGTTGCCACGCGTGGCCGAGACGAAGTTGCGTCGCTGCGATGTGTCGAACTCGTCGCGGAGTGATGGCACCGTGCCGCCTGCCGGAATGCTGGGGAGATAGAGCACCTGGACCTGCGGCCGACCGCCGAAGAAGAACTTGTAAGCGACGTGGACGTTGACCAGCTCGTAGCCGGTCGCGTTGACGAGCTGGCCGACGGGATAGCGGCTGTCGGAGGGAAGTCGCAGCGTGCCTTCCAGTCCGGCCATCGCTGGGGCCGAAGTCCGCGACTCGAACTTCTTGAGCGAGCTGCGGTAGGGCACCGTCACCTCGGCCCGACCAGCGAGTGCGACGTCGTACGTCACCGGACTGGCCCGGCCTTTTAACGAGCGATCGCGCGGCGGGATGAGCGGGGTGAGATAGCCGTCGGCCGGATCGTCTTCCCGCCGGACTTCGAGTGCCTGAGCACCCTCGCGCGGGATGTACAGACCCAGGTCGCTGAAGATGGCCCGTTCTGCCATCGGCCCGGCACGCATGACAGAGACGTGTCGAAGTTCGGCCGGCCCGCGAAGGACGAGGCCGGTGAGCAGGACCGTCATGCCCGCCGCCCCGAGGCCGATCGCGCCGTAGAACCACCACGTCATCGACGCCTTCTTGCGACGCTTCAGGAAGAAAAACACGCCCGGCCCGGCGACGAGCCAGTAGACGATGAAGAAGACCACTGCCAGCGTCACCAGTGCAGCACCGCGCGCTGCGAGCGTCGCGTCAGCCTGCGGTGCGGTGGCGAAGTCGCGCTGGGCCGCGGTCTCGAAGCGGGCTCGCTCCTGATCGCTCGGGTCGAGCACAGGCCGATCACCGGTGTCGAAGATGCGTGCCCAGAGGTCTGTCCAGCCTTCAACGCGCGCCTCACGCGTGCCGAGGAGTCGGCGGTTGGAAAGGTCGATCGCCAGCCACGTCACGCTGCCGAACCCGTAGCCGCTGCGGGCCAACAGCGGGGCAGCGCCGTCGACCAGGGCGTCCTCAAAGTCGCCTTCGCCCGGGCGAAACCAGACCTCGACGATCGCGTCATCTTTCGGTGCGGCGACGACGTGTCGGACGCTGCCCTCGATGGACGCGAGCGCGTCGATCATCTCGCGCGATGGCGATGGCGGAATCCTGGCGAGCGTTACGGCCGACGGCAGGTCGACCGCTGCGACGGGCGTGACGGGCAGGATGTCCATGAACAGCTGGAGGGCTTCCCAGTCACTCCGGTGCGTCACGACGAGTCGCCCACCGGTCTGGATGTACTCCCGCAAGGCGGCCATGCGTTCGCCGCCGCCATCGAGCAGGTCCGCCGGATCGCCGTCCTGCCAGACGACGGCGAACACCGACTCGTAGCCGATGGCCGAGTCGGGCAGGTCGGTTGGCCTGACGGACGCCGGCACGGTGACGCCGGTGAGCCCCGCGACACCGTCGACGAGTTCGCTCGCACCGGGATAGAAGCCGCCAGCCTCACCGCCGACCATCAGAACCAGTCGGCCACCGCGTCGCCCGCCGAGCGAGTGGATGTTGTCAATCGGCCGAGCCTGGATGTCGAGCCGCGTGAGCTCTTCGCCTTCGGCATCCACCAGGGCGAACGCTAGATCTTCCTCAGCGACGAGACGCGACGTGCCGGGCGGCAACTTGAGGTAGCCCCAGAAGGACTGCTCGTTCCCCCCGGCCAAACTGATCGCGCGATCGAAGTGGACACGGTCGCCGTCCAGGTCGGTCGTGATGGCACGAAGCCGGTAGGTGCCTGCCCGGCCTTCGGGTGCGCGGACGGAGACCTGGTAGGGCAACCACGCGTACGGGTCATAAAACCCGCCCACGCCGAGCGATGTGACGCGTCCGCCGCCTTCCTGTGCCGAGGCAATCGGTGCGACCACGAGCGCCAGAAGGACGATGAGGAGCTCGAGATGCCGTCGCCGGTGCCGCACGTTGCATGCACGCTAATGAACGCGTGCAGTCGCGGCAATTCGACAGCCGATCACTTCGGCTTCTTCAGCGGCCCATTTACCGGGTGCTTGCGTGCCACCGCCTTGGCTAAGTCAACCCCGGCCACGTTGGCCATCGTGCAAAGCCATGCCAGGACGTCTGCAAACTCGTCTTCCTTGGCCTGATGGTCGTCGTCTCGTGCGAGGCTGCGGGCCAGCTCGCCGACCTCTTCGCTGAACCAGAGCCACGTCCCGGCGATCCCGCGTGCGGCATCGGCCTCGTAGTAGCGGTCGCGTATTGACTGCTGGAACTCCGTGATGGTGAGAGACGATTCGGACATCCGGCAACGCTAGTGGTCAGTTGCCCGATCGCGGCGGAGTCGACCGGCCTGACTGATTGGCAGGAAGGCGCTGGGTGGACAGATCGCCACAATCCGAATTTTCGCCTACACAAATCGGGTCGGGCTGTGGTAATCTGAGCCCAATGCGGGCACGAGTCCGCACTGCACCCGAGAAACTGCCTCCGGAGGAGACCATGAAGAAGACTGTTCTTGCGGCTGCGGCCGCCACCGTGTGCCTGGCCCAGAGCGCCCAGGCCGACCTTTTCGAGATTCCCGCCACCGACGGCATCGAACTGCTCAGTGCCGTCTTCACGAGCCCACCCGGCGGCCCGGACGGCCCGGGAACCGGCGTCGAAGGACCCGCCGATCGCAACGGCGACAGCTTCAACGGCGAATACACACCCGGCTACTGGGACGGCCAGTACCGCAAGCCGCTGTTTAACTTCCTGCTGCCCGATCTCCCGGCCGGGGAAGAGATCGTGTCGGCAAACTTCGACGTCAACCTATTCTACCAGAACGGTTCCACGCCACCGAGCTACAACGTCGACCTCGTCGGACTCGGCACCCAGGCGATCGACGCGGCCCCGCGCTTTTTCGCCGCCCAGTTCGATCAGGCCGGAACGCTGTTGCAGGACGACCTGCTCACACCCGCCAGCCCGAACGGCGTCAACGAGACCGACGCGACAGGCGATGCGGCACTCGTCGATTACCTGAACAACGTCTACGTCGCGGGTGACTTCGTCCAGCTGCGGCTCGACTACGACGCGCTTCCAGTCCAGTTCCTCAGCTACGTCATCTGGTCCAACGGCAACGGCAACGCTCCGGTCCTGACGTTCGAGACGGCACCGGTCACGCCTTCGCTGCCTGGTGACGCCAACGGCGATGGCACCGTCGACCTGGCGGACTTCGGCATCCTGCGGGCCAACTTCGGCTCCACAATGGGCACGTTTGCCACCGGCGACTTCAACGGCGACATGAACGTCGACCTGGCCGACTTCGGCATCCTTCGCGCCAACTTCGGCACGTCGACCCCGAGCGACATCGCAGCCCTGGACGGCTGGTACGCCTCGGTCGTTCCAGAGCCGACAACGGCTGCTGCGCTCGCACTTGGCTCGCTCTGCGTGCTCGGCCGACGCTCACGCCGCTAGATCACCTCTTTCCTCCTGACGCAGCGGGCTCGCCGAATGGCAGCCCGCTGCGTTAGTGCGCGCAGCGGGGTTCGCCCCCGCATCGGTTGATCTGTGCGTCCCATGCCGGCCATGCGGGTGATCGCACCGCCGGGATCGACGGCCGAGCTGGAAAGAAGTGCGATTTCACTTGAGCGCAGGCGTCGTGTCCGGTAACACTTCAGCACGGCCTGCGGGCCGATTGAGATCATGCTGAACCGAATCACATCCGTCGTCGCCGTTTCTGCCGCCATGCTGGCTGGCAGTCATGCCTCTGCCCAAGTCGTCGAGCTCGACTTCGAGCCGGACATTTCCGTCGGCCAGGGCTTCTTCCAGAACATCACGCTGCTCGGCACCATCGGCGTCCCCGGTGACCAGGACTTTGCGATCAACAACTTCACCACCAGCACGGCCACGGTGCAGCAGATCTTCATGCCGTTCTTCGGCAGCACCGTCATCACGACGGGCGGCACCGTCGGCAGCACGGCCGAGGCTGCGATGCTGATGCAAGGCGACGTGATCGACGCGACCACCGTCTTCGGCGGCCCCAACAGCTTCGTGGCGACTTTCGCTGACCAAGGCCTCGCCGCGGGCCAGTGGTACGACCCGACGGACCCGGTCACCGGCATCGCCGGCTTCAGCTTCGTCGACGGGCCCAACACGCACTACGGCTGGGTCGAGGTGACCGTCTCGCCGGACAACGGCGGCAGCATCACGATCGACCGCGCGGCCTACAACCTGCGGCCCGACGTCGCCGTCGTCGTCCCCGAACCGACGACGCTCGCCGGCTTCGCCCTCGCGGGTCTCGGCATGCTGGCACGCCGCCGTCGCTAGCAGCGGTTTCCCCGAACAGGACTGGCGGCTTAACGGCCGCTCTGGGTCTTTCGCAGGATTTCGCGAGAGTCGGACGACGTGATCGCACCGTCGCCATCGACGTCGGACTGCTGGTCAGCCGGCAAGAGCCCGACGGACATCTCCAACGCACAGGCCGCGTCGGCAAGGTCAACCACGCCGTCCCCGTTGCAGTCGCCTCGAAGAAACCCACGCCCGACCACATCGACTCCTCCCGATACTGCCTCGGTCGGGAGGCTTTGCCCGTCCAGGTCTTCCACGACGCTCACGCTGACCGCTATGTCGCTGGACGATCCCGCGTCGCCGACGACGTCGAACACGAGCTCGGCAATCACACCGTCCTGCGACAGTTCCGCCAGTCCAGCGAAGCCGATGCGGACGAGACCGGCGGCGTTTCCGTTGGCTCGGAACAGCACATCCCGAGTCAACGCGCCCGGCCGGACGCTTCCGGCAAGAGTGAGCACATCGGCGTCGTAGCGGATGTCAACGTTCAGATTTGCAACACCGTCCGGATTGGCCAGACGAATGGGAACGACGACGGTCTGCCCAGTCTCGGCGGTCAAGGTCGGCGCGATCACCCGACGTCCAGCCCGCTCATCTGCAGCTCCAACCTCTCCAGCCGCAGACGGGCTTGATGGGCCGGACACTTCAGTACCACCGCGAATGCCTCCTCCGACCGCGGCGGGATCGCTCTTCACGATCGGATCTGTGGCGTCGCTGTTGCCGGCCGTCGGCGCTGACGGATCACTGCCATTGTCGATGCCGATGGTGTCCGGGTCACGGTCCGGCCGGGGCGCTTCGACAATGACCTCACTCCTGGGTGGAACCGGGTCGTCGCCGCGGATGGGCCGGTAGACGTAAACGGCAAAGAAGCTGGTGCCGAAGCGGTCGCCATAGGCCTTGCCGCCGGCAGAGGCTTGGAAGTAGATGCGCTCGGCACTCTCGCGGGCGTTCTCCCACACGCTCATCTCGCCCCGCGCGAACATGGAGTCCGTTCCTGGTCGAGACTTGTTGGGCTCGGAGTAGACACTGATGTTGCCGCGTGTGTTGGCGCCGAAAAAGCTGTCGCGGTAGACGCCGGTCATTTCAGTTCCGGGCATTTCGGGCGTGAATCGTCCGTAACCGCCTGAAAAGCTGCCCGATGCCCGCCGCTGATCCGTGTCGGGCCCGACGAGCCTGCCTTCGAGCTCGACGTTGAACGTGTCGCCGATCTTCAGGGTGTAGATGTCGCGATCGAACGACCATGTGAACCGCTGTGTCTCGACGCGGTCGGCTGCGTAGTCGATCGTGAACTCGATGACCCCGCCGTCGAGATCGGCGATGGACTCCGAAGGCGGGCGATACCCATCGGGCAAGGGTGCCTTGGTCGGGCCGAAGATGATTCGCTCGAGCACGTAGAGGCGAACGGGCGCTTGCTCCTGAGCCGACGCGATCGACGGCACCAGCCCGACCACGACGAGGCAAAGGGCGAGCATTCCGGTAAGGCAACTTCGGCTTGTCATGGC